>JAFLRW010000152.1 GCA_022511285.1 Duncaniella sp. | reverse complement strand
GGAAGAACAGTATAAATCTGTTCGGACAAGTGGAAGGGTCGTCCTTCAAGTGACAGTCTCAAGCGGAGGTCATACCAACCTGCAGCTTGATAATCGTCCGACATCTGAAGAGCTATCTTCTTGAGCAGTTCAGTATTAACCAATACAACGTGACCAAAGTCAAAATCGTCGCGGACGGCTCCAAGTTGCCAATCGATAAGAGGGTGGGGAGTGTGGTCTTCTATATAATCACTATACACGAACGGTGCCCCTGTCAGACGTGCCACCTGCTCCAACCTTGTAAGTCCGGTGGGGCTGAACTCCACTTCAGCTTGCGACAGCGGAATTAAAGTGAATTCTCCCTGAGCCTCTTCGGCTATCTTGCGAATATTTGATGACGAAAGCATTATATCAAGTTAAATTATTATTTAGAAGTGAGGAAAGAGAGAATGCCTCTCATTAGTTCAGATTGAGATTCTTTTGAAATGATTGTTTCAAAAGGGAATCCTATCGCCACAATCTTGTGGGTAGGAAGCGCAGAAGCCGTGGCGGCAACATAATCATTTTCAGCATAGCGCAGTATCGGAGCGCCGACACCTGAATCTGCTGCGGCAAAACTCTCAGGCGATTCTACGGCATAGCAGTCAGGGCTCAACGTCTGGTTGAAGCGGAATTGCAGTCCCGACTTGAATTGGGGAAATCTTCCTTTCACACCTTTCACTTCGCCTGTCACAGTGGCTTTTTCTTGTCTTTTAGTAATCCCGAGAATACAGCGAGCAAAGTCAGTGTCATTTCCACCTTGCATATTGTCAAAGAGGTCTTGACAAAAATAGCTGCCGCTCACCAACAATGCTCCACCACGAGAGCAGAAATCCCTCAAAGTTTGTTTCAGCTCCCCGGGAAACGGCTTAAAACGTGTGCCTGAGCCTTCGTAGTTATTTATTTCTTTCTGTTTTCCCAAAATAAGGTCAACCACCTTGGTTTGAGCGCCACAGCGAATAAAAGCGTCAAGGCTCGAGGAGACAAACCCATAGCCTGATGCCCGAATGGCTCTGCCGTGATTATAGACAAAGTCAAATGTATTCCCGGCTATAGTCATAGTCTCGTGTGTGGCACGGCTGGCCCCGTGGCCGGGAGCATCATTGTTAATCCACTCACTTGTTGTGGAGAAATTGGTCTGCATTCCGGTAAAATGAATATCGCGAATATAGGGCACTCCGAAATCATCAGCATAATCAAACCCCGCTTGACCAACACCCCACACCTCTGACGGCCCGGATATACGGGTAAATCCATTCACAACTGTCACCTGCTCATTCCCGTTAGGATAATCACAGAGCGCAAGAACTTCCGATGGGAAAGAGACGCCACCACGATTGGCTGCAACCACCTTGTATGAATAAATACGACTGTCACCGGGGCGCACCTCTATTCGAGGATAGTCAGTAACTGCATATTCAATAAAAGCTCCATCATCCACTCTTTCATACACAATATAATATGTTGGCAAAGCCGACGGCTCAAGTGGATCGGGAGTAGGCTGCCACGAGAGGGTGTAGACACCGCTCTTCCCGGAAATAGCAAACTCTTTAACCGGAAGCGGCGTCACAGTGTAGGGCGTCCCCTTAACCTGATGAAGATAGCGCAATATCCCTTTATAAACCGCACGGCTGACATCAAATCTAAACTGAGGGTCAAGGCCAAGACGCATGTCTGCAAAATTCTGGTGGCTCATTAATTCCATAAGCATTGCCGGGACACGCGGTTCAGCTACTTCGTTGTATGCCTTGTCACGCAACTTCCGTCGTGACCATTGAGAATCGTGTAGGGACCGGATATCGCCTGTCACCTGGTCTGCGACAATCTCTGCCAACTGCCGCGATGTGGCTCTGGAAGCCCCGTTGCCAAGCGGCTTACCTGAAGTGTAAACTATGGGAAGTGTCCCGATTGTGGAAAAACGATCTGATGTGGTGCCGGCATCTGTGTGAAAGGCAAACGAGAGGTCGACAGGGATGCCAAGCCCATCTTCGCCCGGAAGAGAACGTGAACCGCCTGCTATATAATTCACCCATAAAGCACGGCTTTTAAGATCATCTTCATAATCATTGGCGCCTCCGGATACGGAGTAGACCGAAGAGGGAAAGCCTGCTGTCTGAAGCCAATATCGGGAACCCTCACACCATCGAGGATAGCCGCTTGTCATCTTGTGTTCCCCTCTGCCAACAGTCCCGATTCCACCACCAATTCTGACAGCATCAGCCGTGATGATTTTCTTGTCTGCAGCACTGATGTTGACAAGTTCAACCACAGATGTCTTGCCGGCTGCAAAAGGGAATGTCCCGAGGTAGACCCACGTGCCGCCCCCCATAGTCTGGTTTACAACAAACTCCTCCTCGCCGCGCAGGGAGTTGACGGTATAGCGTGCATCCGGGGCACTCTCCGGCAGAGAAGCATAGCTCACATAAACAGCATACTCGCCCGCTTTAGGGATATCAGCACTCCAAATAGCTCTTGATGCCTTTGATGAGTCTGTGACAGAAGAGACTGTCCTGACAGAACCGCGAGAAAACGGATTTTCCACACCGGAGACGACTCCTTTTGACGGTGCATATCCTTTTGAGCCCGAAAGTGTCGACCATTTATTGTGGGCATTACGTTCGGAATATCCGCTGCCACCATCACCATCTACGATAATTTCAACATCATTAATATCACGCTCTCTTGGCGTGAGCACATAAGCACCGGCATTCTCCAGCATTGGAATCAGATAGGGCACCACAAAAGCCTGTGGAAAGAGGTCCTCCACAGTGCCGAGAAGCCTGGACCTCTGCCACATCCACCTCTCCTCGTTGGCATCCCAATAACGTCCGTGGCTCTGCCATAGAGCAATGATGTTATCCTGAAGACCGTCAGGCGACTCAGGGGCATCAGTACGCACGACAAAAGACCCCGATGTGCGCGGCGTCGCCACAGGAACCGTCTGCGAAGTCTTCGCCGATTTCTTGGCTGACGGTTTTTTTTTGCGCGGAGCACCTTCAGCAGTAATAACTCCGGAAATTACAATAAAGAGAAATATATAAAAGTATCGTCTCATTTAGCATTTCTGATATATGGCAAAGGTACAAAAAAATTCAGTTAATTTTAGTACCTTTGCAAAAACTAAAATTTAAAAAAATGAAAATTCACTCTACTATATCTGTGGTCGTGGCTGTCGCATTATGTGGCTGTCACTCCCATTCTGAAAATCACCGCGAAGATGACTCCGGCCATGAACATCACCACGATGATGGAGAAATTGTAGTTAGCCGGGAAGATGCCTCTCGCTTCGGCATAGAGGTAGAGGCTGCAAAAGCCGCCCCTTTTGCCGAGGTGGTGAAAGTGAGTGGCGAAATTATGCCAATAGGGGCCGACAGAGCGGTTGTCTCGGCTCTCACCTCGGGCATTGTGACTCTATCCCGAGGCATTAGCGAGGGGCAGGCTGTATCCGCAGGGCAGATTATAGCCACAATCTCTACCTCGGATGTGAGCGGTGGCGATGTCAACCAAGCGGCCAAAGTGGCATTGGAGACCGCCAATCGTGAGGTGCAACGGCTGAAACCGCTCCTTGACGACGGGCTGATTACGATTAAGGAATATAACGAGGCGGTGACGGCCTATGAGATAGCTAAAGCTAATTTCTCGCCTAAAGCAGCCTCGAAGAGCGCCACGTCCCCCAAAAGCGGAGTGCTGACAGCGCTACACGTAGCAGACGGCAGCTATGTCGAAGCGGGCGCAACGATAGCCGAAGTGGCGACGACAACACAATTGACCTTGCGCGCTCTTCTTCCGGCTTCGGAAAGCAACTTTCTTCCTAAAATTATTGATGCGGTATTGATTCCACACGATGGCACTCCCTTGCGACTTAGCCATCATAACGGCCACATCATCTCAGCTTCGACAGCATCGGGAGCCACTGCGCCCGGATATATTCCCGTCTATTTTACATTTGATGCTTATTCCCATGGTATTGTGCCAGGGAGTGGGGTAGAGGTCTATCTCTGCTCTTCACCGGTCGACAAGGTGCTGTCAGTGCCCATAGAGGCTCTTTCAGAATCGCTCGGACAGAAGTTTCTGTATGTCAAGACCGAAGACCATGCCTATGAAAAACGCCCCGTAACGACAGGGAGAACAGACGGCGAGAGAGTGGCTGTTACAGCGGGGTTGGAGGAGGGCGATTCCGTGGTGACACGCGGTGCCACATTCGTGCGATTAGCTGAACAAGCCACCATCGTGCCCGAAGGCCACTCACACAACCATTAATAACACACACCGATGCTTAACGCTATCATTAAAACATCTCTTGCCAACAGGATGGCTGTCATCATTGCGGCCGGACTGCTGCTTATAGCCGGAATGGTGATGACCCTACGCTCGGAAGTAGATATATTCCCTGACCTCAATGCCCCTACGGTAGTGGTGATG
>JAFLRW010000151.1 GCA_022511285.1 Duncaniella sp. | reverse complement strand
TGATGCTCCCGCAACAGCTTCTTCCACTCCAATCTCACCGGCAAAACGTTTAGCCGCTTCCAACGGATTGGGTAGCTCCTGCGCCATAATCAGTTTGGCAAGAGGTTCCAATCCAAGGGCGCGTGCCGCCTGAGCGCGGGTGTTTCGCTTGGGTTTATATGGCAGGAAGATATCTTCAAGCACCACCGGGTCAAGGGTTTCATTGATTCTTTCTTCCATCTCCGTGGTCAATGCTCCTGCCTCGCGAATCACTGAGGTAATGTAATCTTTGCGTTTGTCGAGCTCCGCAAGTTCGCGATGGCGAATCATTACGGTGTGGACAGTGGCATCGTCCATGGCGCCGGTGGCTTCTTTGCGATAGCGAGCGATAAAGGGCACACTGGCTCCTTCATCAATCAATCTAAGACAAGCGGCCACATGCTTGCGCAGGTGAGTGCCGAGCTCGCGAGTGATTACGTTAGCGTGTACGTTGACCATATCAAAGTGATTGCTTTTTGGGACGTAGGGTGAATATTGTCAGTTCCGGAGTCGCTCCTATGCGCGAGGGGAATCCCACAGTGCCTAATCCGATGTTGACGTACAGGAGATGGGTTGCGTCGGTGTCGGCATATAGTCCACCCCAGGTGCGATATCTCAAAGCTGCAGGGGATAATCCGCAGAGTTCAAACTGCATAGCGTGAGTGTGGCCTGAGAGGGTGAGGGGGATGTTGATGTTTGGATTGTCGGCTATGGAGTCTACCCAATGGGCAGGATTGTGAGAGAGAAGAATTTTGGTAGTGCTGTCGGCAACTGTAGGATATGCCTTGGATAGAGAGCCATAAACGGGAAAGGGGGGATCGCCGATATTTTCAACGCCGATGATAGCTATTGAGTCAGAGTTGCGTTTCACAAACCTCGTGTCGTTGAGTAGGAGGGTCCAGCCCATCTCGCGGATGGCATTGCGCAGATGCTCGCGGCTCTCTTCTTTGATTGCGTCGGAAGGCCAGTCGGCATAATCACCGTAATCGTGATTGCCAAACACGGCATACACTCCGTCCTTGGCTTTGATTGAGGAGAGAGATTTGATGTGAGAATCAATCTCAGAGGCGCGTGAGTTGACGATGTCGCCTGTAAACACCACTGCATCAGGCTTAATCTGCAGAATTTTAGCGGCAATTTTATCTATGTAGCTGTTTGATGTGCCGTAGGTACCGGTGTGGAAGTCGGAAAGCTGCACTATTTTATAACCGTCAAACGCTTCAGGTAGCCCTGCAATCTCTACCGTGACTTCTTTGACATCAATGCGGAATCTGTTGATTAACGCTCCAAACCAGAAAACCGCCAATGTCAGTGCGCCAAGGGATAACCCAATCCAAAATGGGGTGTGCCAAGAACGCCGATAAAACACGTGGGGAATCTTGCCAATAAGAATCGCAACGGCTAAGATGTATTTTGCGGCATACACACTGACGTATGTGAACAGAATCCACATATCCGTGAGAAGAATCGAATTGTCACCGCCACGCCGCGGAAGACAAAGGGCCACAATGAGAATCACCCATAACACTATACAACTCCAAAACTGAATCTTGGCAGCGCGCCGTGAGCGGAATCTATGGCGCAGATAGCGGTAGATAAGTGAGTCAACCAACAGGTTGACAAGAATCAGAATTATTACAGGCAGAAAAGGTATTCGCATTTAGATTTCAACAATAGCCGGTGGCGAGGAGCTTGTTGCGCAAGGGGTTGGCATACATGGTGTACATACATGTACGCATAAAGTTTCTCTCTTGCGTTGTGACATCGGGGATGTCGATTTTGTCAAGCTGTCCCTCGATATATGCATCGACTTGTTCAGCTTCTTCGGGCGAATATCTGTCGGTGTACATATCAGTGTCAAAGGCTTTATCGTAAGTGATATAGTTAATGGGGTATATCTTATATCCGCCGTGAATTCCGCAGTCGATGCTGTGGCAAACACGGTCAATTATATCGTTTTTGTCAATCTCGTTTTGCCCCATAGCGGTAATCATAGGAGACAGGCATGAGGCAAACGAAATGTGAACTCTGCCTTTGAATCCGAGAAGCCCGGTTTCCATAGCAAAGAGGTCGTCGTGTTGAGTTTTTTTGAACGATGGGTCGCGGTGGCTCAGGAGATATTCGCGCGCTTTGAGATAGTCGTTCGGATCATACTCATAGGAAATGGCCACCGGGAAGATGTTGATATCGGCAAGGTTTTCAGCCAAAGAGCCGGGGCCTTCAAGTCCGAGCATTTTTAGAAGACTTTTCTGAGTGCGGTCGCTCGAATCTTTGGCGCGTCCTTCGCGTTGGGCAATCCAGATGCTCTCTTTCTTTCTGTTGATTGCATGGTGTATATATCCCGAGAGCTGATGGGCGGCTTCAAGCGCTTGACGGGCGGGCAAATTGCGTTTAACGATAAAACTGCCGTTGAGTTTCACAAGGTGAGTTATCCAGTCGTAGATGAGCAGATTGTCGCCAATAGCCACTTCTGACGTTGGCATACCTTTGTGAAGGAAGCAAAGATTGAGAAACGAGGCGTCAAGAACAATGTCGCGGTGGTTTGACATAAAAGTGTATGCCTGCCCCGGAAGTACATGTTCAATGCCGGTCGATGTAATGCCAGAAGTGGTTTTCTGTTCGAGGCTCTCCAGGAAGCCTTGCATCACACGAGTCTGAAACGAATGCTTGTTATCACAGCTTTTGAGTACTTTAATCAGCTCGGAGTAGTCGGCATCGGGGAGCACCCACCTCACAGCATGTTCAAATCCCGGCTCGGCGGATAGTTTTTCTATATTTTCCAAGAAATGCGCATCATCGTAGGGCGCAATTTCTGAATAGTCAATATTATCGAGCATATTACTGAGTAATAGACATGATGAACAGCGAGAGGGGATGCAACAATCCGCGGTCCAATCCCGCAAAACAATATTCGTTCCAAAGGTAGCTGTTTTATTACTCCCCTGCAAGAATATGTGCTATTTTTTGGCTTTAAAGCGCCTAAATTAAGTTTTTTTGACAAAAAAACAAAAAATGCCCGAAAGCCGATTGTGCTTCCGGGCATTGTGTTGTGACGTTGTGTGAAGTCGTTTCAGAGTGTCATCAGAGAGCCTTGCGGTAGAGTGCGAGCACCTCTTCGCGTTTGCAATCGCGAGGATTGCCCGGAGTGCAGACATCTGCCATGGCGGCATCTGTGAGGCGTTCGAGGTCCGACTCTTTAACACCAAGTTCTGACAGATGCTGTGGTATGCCCACTCGCACGGCGAGGTCTTTGACAGCTTTAACGGCGGCATCGGCAGCCTGCTCGGCCGTCATGCCGGGAGTGTACACATCCATAGCCTTGGCAATTGTGACATATTTGTCGAGCGCGGCCGGTGCGTTATATTCCATCACGAGGGGGAGGAGCAGTGCGTTGGCCACTCCGTGGGGGATGTCGAAAATGGCACCAAGGGGGTGAGCCATTCCGTGAACGAGTCCGAGTCCAACGTTGGAGAAAGCCATTCCGGCAATGTATTGTGCCACAGCCATACCATTGCGAGCCTCGGCATCAGACGGGTTGTTGACGGCGGTCTCAAGATGGCGGTTAATCATCTCTATGGCTTTGATTTCAAACATATCACTCATCTCCCAGGCGCCTTTGGTAATGAGACCTTCAATGGCGTGAGTCAGAGCGTCAAGGCCGGTTGAGGCTGTGAGTGAGCGTGGAAGCGTGTACATTAGCTCGGCGTCAACGATGGCTATGGCGGGGATATCGTTGGGGTCAACGCACACCATCTTTTTGGCGTTCTTTTCGTCGGTAATCACATAGTTGATTGTCACCTCGGCTGCGGTGCCGGCAGTTGTGGGGAGTGCTATGATGGGCACAGATTTTGTATGTGTGGGAGCTACGCCTTCGAGAGATACGACGTCGGCAAACTCGGGATTGTTGGTTATGATGCCGATAGCCTTAGCCGTGTCAATGGACGATCCGCCGCCGATAGCCACAATGAAGTCTGCCTTGGCCTCGGCAAACGCCTTGACGCCGGCATTTACATTGGCTACAGTGGGATTGGGCTTGACATCGTCAAATACCTCATACGGGATGTTGGCTTCATCGAGAAAAGTTAACACTTTAGCGGCAACGCCGAATTTGATAAGCTCTTTGTCGGTGACTATAAGGGCTTTTTTGAGGCCGAGACGCTTGATTTCGTCTGGCAATACGCGGCGAGCGCCGGGGCCGAAGTATGACACTTCGTTGAGGACAAAACGATTGACCATTTCTGTTTGGTTTTTATCAGTTGGTATTAGGTGTTAACAATAGATTTCTTTTTTTGCTGCAAGTAGTGTGTTTTTCATCAGCGAGCAGATGGTCATAGGCCCCACACCTCCCGGCACGGGGGAGATGAATGAGCATTTCTCTGCCACACCGGCAAAGTCTACGTCGCCGCTCAGTCGGAATCCGCTTTTGCGCGAGGTGTCGGGCAC
>JAFLRW010000150.1 GCA_022511285.1 Duncaniella sp. | reverse complement strand
ATAAATATCAGCGAGGCCGACTACTTCAACGAGATTGACGCTATGAGAACATGGGCCACACACCGCGCGCCGGCCGTCTACTCCCAGCTGTCCGAATACTTCGGGCTCGGCAAGCCGGTCGACTTGCTAATCAACACCGCCGGCACTCAGCTCTCCGACATCTCATTCAACGGCATTACACTCTCAGACACTTACTTCGACGGACAATGGTTTGCCGGCCGGCCGCTCACCATCACTTCGACCGACCCCGCCTTCAACGAGTGGCACATCACCGCCGGCCGCGACGGTGTGTCGCTAACCATCAACTCGAAGACTATAAGCCTCACGCTCGATGACTGCGACTATATTGAAATCAACCCCGTCTACTCTCCTTTCGTGGGGATAGAGGCGCCTGCGGCCCCCGAGCAGCAGGCCGCATTCGACGGCAGCTCGCCATTCTCGGCCGTCTCGATAACCGGCGTTCACCTCGGCGAGTTTGCCGACATCGCCTCGTTTAAGGCCACAGCCCTCCCCGGCGTCTACATCATCCGGCAGGGAAACAGCTGCCTTAAGTTAGCCATCTGAGAGCGAGAGGGCCATCGTTTATTGCCCGCTTTTAAGCCCGGCTATCAGAAAATTCGAGCCGGCTATCAGCACCGTGCCGTCGGCCGAGGCCCATTGCCGTGCGACAGCCACTGCGGCATTGACGTCGGGCTCCGCCACGGCCGAAAGTCCGGCCCCCGACGCACAGGCGGCAAGCTCGGCTGCTTGAAGCGCGCGCGGAGTGGAGGGTGTGCAACACCACAGCCTGACCTCCCCCTCTATTCTGCCCATAAGGTCCATTACAGGCCCCAGCTCTTTGTCTGCCACAAACCCGACCACAAGAGCCGTGCGCGTCGCGGGCATGGCATTGAGAGTCGCCACTATCTTCTCCCAGCCGCCGCAGTTGTGACCGGTGTCGGCTATGGTGCGCGGAGAGTCTGCAATCTTAGTCCAGCGGCCGAAGAGCCCGGTGAGGCGCGTCACCCCCTCAAACCCGCTTTTCACTGCACTGTCCGGTATCTCAAACCGTCCTCTCAGCAGCTCCACTGCTTTCATTACCGTAGCGGCATTTAGCGCTTGGTGTGGACCGGATAAGGCTCCCGAAATGGGGCCAAACGGGGTAACGGGGTAGAAGTTGCCTTCGCTTGTGATGGTTGCTGCAAGTGTATCTGCCACACAGAGAGGCGACTCTGTCTCGCGAGCTTTGGCTATGAATACAGGCATCGTCTCCGCCGCAGGCTCGCCTATCACTACGGGCACCCCATGTTTGATAATGCCGGCCTTTTCGGCTGCTATCTGTGCGGGAGTGTCGCCAAGCAGCGAGGTGTGGTCAAGTGATATGTTGGTAATTACACTCAGGATAGGACTAATGATGTTGGTGCTGTCGAGTCGGCCTCCTAATCCGGTTTCTATGACTGCAATGTCGACCTTGCACCGTGAAAACCACTCGAAGGCAAGCGTGGAAGTAAGTTCGAAAAAACTCGGCTCAAGATTAGCACAGCTGCTCTGCATCTGCCGCCAGCGCTCCACAAATTCGATTACGGCCTCGGGCGGAATCATCTCGCCGTCCACACGGATGCGCTCTCGGAAGTCAAATATATGTGGCGAGGTGTATAGCCCTGTGCGATAACCGGCCTCCTGGAGTATGGCAGCGAGAGTGTGGGCCGTAGAGCCTTTGCCGTTGGTTCCGGCAATGTGGATGCAGGGATAGTGGCGATGAGGATTCCCGGTAAGCTCAGAGAGTCGCATAGAGGTGTCGAGGCCCGGTTTATACGCGCCGGGCCCGGCACGGTGGAATGTGGGGAGCGACGCATAGAGCAGTTCGATGGCTTCCTGATAAGTCATAGCGATAATAATTTCAGATATATATAATCCACCCCGCCGCTCCGGCAAGGCAAATGATGAGTATCGGATGCCATTTGGCCCAATAGACCATAGCAAACGCCGCCGCGCAGAGCACCAAGCTCCACACCACCTGACGCCCCTCCTCGCCAAAATTGGCCGCATTCATCAGCAGCAAGGCCGCCGATGCTATCAGGCCCACCACCACCGGCCGCAGCCCCGCGAATATCCCTTTTATGGCGGCACTCTCCTTGTGGCGGCGTATGAAGTGGCTGGTGTAGGCCACGAGTAGAAACGATGGGAGCACTACGGTAAGTGTACAGACAATGGAGCCGAGAATCCCCCACAGGGGTGATGAAAGGGCGGCCGACGAGTGGGCCGGCGCCACATAGCCAATATATGTGGCTGAGTTAATTCCGATTGGACCGGGAGTCATCTGTGAGATGGCCACAATATCCGTAAACATCTGTTCCGTAAGCCATCCGGGGCCAACGATTTCTCGTTCTATAAGGGCAAGCATGGCATATCCGCCGCCAAACCCGAACAATCCTATTTTCAAATAGGCCCAAATCAGACGGAGATATATCATGGCTTCACCTCCTTATCTTTAGCTTCATTGTGGTGAGTTGCGGTGTGGCGAGTCAGCCACCACCATCCCCCCACGCCACCTAATATAATATATAGAATAGGGTTAGAGACCACCGGGAGTCTCGACCATATCAGCAATGCCACAACAATAGGAATCCACACCGTGCACCACCCTATCCGGGCCGCGCGCGCCGATGATATCACGGGGGCTATGATGAGGGCCACCACCGCAGGGCGAATCCCCTTGAATATAGCGGCTATATGGGGGTTGCTTTTAATTAAGTCGGGGGTAAGAAAGATGGCTATCAGCAAAATGATGAGAAAGGAAGGGAGGATGGTGCCCAGAGCTGCCGCCGTGGCCCCGCGCAGCCCGCGCAACTTATCGCCCACCGCCACAGAGATATTCACGGCGAGAATGCCCGGGAGCGATTGAGCAACCGCAAGGAGATCAAGAAATTCCTCACGTTCAATCCACCCTTTGCGATCGACAATCTCTTTTTCAATTATGGATATCATAGCCCATCCACCACCGAATGTGAAAGCTCCAATCTTGAAGAATGATAGAAATAGTTGCAGATAGAGAGACATAGTGTTGAGATTGTTCTTGATGGAATCCAACAAACAGCAATCGCCTAATCCGGTGAGAGATTAGGCGATTGAAAGTTGCCTTGGAAGGATTCGAACCCTCACAGGCGGAACCAGAATCCGACGTGCTACCATTACACCACAAGGCAGTCTGAAGCGGTCAAACAGAGGTGTCCTCCGTTTTGACGATGCAAAGGTAGAAACAATTTCTGAATCGTGCAAATTTTTTGTGGAATATTTTTGCAGTTCGATTTTGAATCTACAGGAATATCGAGGAGTAGTGAAATCCGGTCCTGCCGGGCTCGCCAGGAGCGATGCGGCAGAACCGGGAGACGGATTAGATGGAGGGGGATTATTTCTTGTTTTTATTTCTCTCGAGCTGTTTCTCGAGGGCCTCGAGTGAAAGATCAATGGCTTCCTCAAAAGTGTCGGCAGTCTTATCGGCCACAAGCTCTTCGCCGGGCACTGCCATACGAACTATGGCCTGCTTGTTGAGCGCAGTCTCGGGCTTTACCACTTTCAGTGAGACGTCGACGGTGGCCACTGCAGGATAATGGCGTGTAAATTTGTCTACTTTCTTCTCGATGAAAGCTGTGAGCTTTTCGGTGATGTCGAAGTGGATGGCTTTAATGTTAATGTCCATTTGGTCCTCCTTTCTTTTGTGCACGTGGATGTGCGAGTTGATAATTGTTTTTCAAGTCTTTATAGGTGACATGGGTGTAAACCTGTGTCGATGCTAATGAAGCGTGGCCAAGCATTTGCTGAACCGATGCTATGGGGGCGCCGGCGTTGAGCATGTCGGTGGCGCAGGAGTGGCGCAACACGTGAGGGCTGAGACGTGTGGCGTGCGCTCCCCCCTCGGCAAGAATGGAGTGGACTATGTTGTAGACCATTTTGCGATAGAGCGGGGCGCCGTCATCCTTCACCAATAGCGGCGACGCGGGGTCAGCAGAACTTATGGCCGTGAGGGGCGATGAGTCGCGCAGTGCGCGATATGTGTCAATTGTCTCTGCGAGCTGTCTGCCAAAAGGCACCACTCTTTCTTTATTACGCTTTCCGAGCACTTTTAGTTCACCGCGGCGCGTGTCTACATCAGAATCCCGCAGCGTGATGAGTTCTGTGCAGCGGATGCCGGTGGTGTACAATAGTTCGATTATGAGGTTGTTGCGCACACTGCCAAAGTCGGCTCCGGCACTATGGGTGTCATTGATGATGGCTTTTGTCTCGGCTGCGCGGATGTAGACCGGAATCTCCTTTGCCATTTTGGGCATTGTGAGGGCGGCGGCCGGATTGGATTTAAAAGCGTGATGTGCCATCAGATAGTGGTAGAACGACCTGAGCGATGAGATTTTGCGCCTTATGGTGCGTGGCGAGACCCCTGTTCCGGCCGTGGCTCCGACCCATAGTCTGAGGTCCTGCACGGTGATGCTGGCGGCGTCAAGCTCGCCGGGCTTGCCTGAGGTGGCAAACTCAGCCCACTGGGCAAGGTCGGTAGAGTAGGCCT
>JAFLRW010000015.1 GCA_022511285.1 Duncaniella sp. | reverse complement strand
CATCCATGGAAGAAAAGAGTTCTTATGTCAACGCAATGTGGGATACCGGGGCAGAACATTGTGTAATGACTGCAAAATTGGCTATTTCCGCTGACCCTATTTGGGGTACCACTTCAGTCTTTAAATAAAGAAACCCACTGAATTTCAGTGGGTTAGATAGGTTTTAAAGCGGAGAGAGAGGGATTCGAACCCCCGGAGGTGTGACCCTCAACGGTTTTCAAGACCGCCGCAATCGACCACTCTGCCATCTCTCCTTGCTCGTGGCTTGTTTGCGAGTGCAAAGGTAATATGATTTTTCAGAACAGCCAACCGCATTAACATTTTTTAATCAAATTTTTGCCGCTATTATTTGAGGTTGCAACTTTGCAAATATTCTTATTGCGCCTATTAGTTATCACAGATTTTTTTGCTAACTTTGCAAGTCAATTTTTTAAACCTCATATATCAGCGATGATGATAGATTTCACGTTAACCCCCTCTGTGATAGTCTGCCTGTCAGTGATGGTGGTTTGCTTATTGTATCTCATATTCGGTTTTCGCAGATATGTTGTGTCTGTGAGCCGCCGAATCAGAGAGGATAGTTCAGAGGAGTTTCCGAACGAAACTGAAATGGAATATCCGGCCATATCCGTGATAGTCTATGCCGAGGATGATGCTGAGAATCTTCAGGTGTTATTACCTCAGATTCTCAATCAAGAGTATCCTGCTCCCTTTGAAGTGATAGTGGTCAACGATGGTGCGGGGTCATCCACCAAGGATGTGATAGCTCGCCTTGAGCCCGAGCACCCCAATCTATATATGACGTTTACTCCGTCGGAATCACGGTCTGTGTCGCGCAAGAAGCTTGGCGTGACGCTTGGCATCAAGGCTGCGCGCTATGATGTGCTCGTCCACACCACCGGCAACTGCCAAGTTCCATCCCCGCGTTGGCTCAAGGCCATCGGGCGGCGATTTGAGAAAGGCACAGATGTTGTAATCTGCTATGCCGCACCAACGGCCGCCGCCGATGTCACTCATGAGCCCAACAAAAGGCTTCACGCATTCGACACTGTGAGGTCGGCTATCGAATATCTCTCGTGGGCTATTGCCGGACGTCCATATCGCGGCACAGGACACAACCTTGCCTACCGCCGCGATCTGTTTTTCAGCAACAATGGCTTCTCTCGTTCGCTCGATTTGAAGTATGGCGATGACGACGTGTTCATTTCCGGAGTGAGCAACGGCAGCAACACTGCCGTTGAGCTCTCTACCGATTCGATGGTGCTTGCAGTGGAAGCCGCGCCAGCGCAATCCCACCGAGAGAAGAAACTGAGATATGATTTCACGGCATCAAAGCTGCGAGGATGCGCCCGTGGATTCTTTAAGACGTGCACCATAGCCTGGTGGGGAGCCATCCTTTCGGCTGTGGCTACAGCCATAGTCGGACTCCCCTCCCTCACCCCTGCCATAATAGCTGCCGTGTTGCTGCTTGCCATTTGGCTGATACTGATGTTTGCGTGGAAACGCACATCCCTATCGCTGTGGTCGAGAGGGATATTCCTCACTTTCCCCTGGTTTATGAGTGTGCATCCAATCTATTCGTTCATTTATTGGATCCGCGGCTTTGCATCACGCAAGTCTAATTACTCGTGGGGATGATAGGCACTATCGAAATCAACGGCCTCAAGGTTTATGCCCGACACGGGGTGAATCCGCAGGAGCGGACCGTGGGCAACACCTTTGAAGTCACTGTCCACCTTCGCTATCCGATAGTTGAGGCCATGAAACGTGACCACGTCACAGCAACTCTCAATTACGCACAAGTAATCGACTTGATTAAAGACGTGATGAACACCCCCTCGGCTCTCCTTGAGAATGTGGCACACCGCCTCCATTCCAACCTGATGCTACATTTCCCCGACATCCAGGGAGGTATAATCAGGGTAGCTAAACTCACCCCTCCCGTTACAGCCGAATTGGATGATGTGGCCATCAGGATTGAGTGGTGAGAATTAACGCTAAATCTAAACTTGAATCCATATATGAAAGGAACTATAACTCCGGTATTACTCCTGACCGGCTATCTTGGCAGCGGGAAGACCACTCTTGTGAATCATATCCTCACCAACGAGCGGGGAATAAAGTTTGCCGTAATAGTCAATGACATCGGTGAGGTGAACATCGATGCCGACCTTATAGAGCGCGGTGGCGTGGTAGACTCTAAAGACGACAGTTTAGTGGCACTCTCCAACGGATGCATCTGCTGCACTCTGAAGATGGACCTCGTAAAGCAGATAGAGGATATTATGGCAATGGAGCGCTTCGACTATATTGTCATTGAAGCGAGCGGCATCTGCGAGCCGGCTCCTATAGCTCAGACAATCTGCTCCATCCCACAGCTTGGCTCGGCAATGCTCCGGCATGGCACTCCGCAACTCGACTGCATCGTCACGGTGGTTGATGCTCTGCGCCTCTATGATGAGTTTGAGAGCGGCGACTCACTGCGCAAGGACGATCTCGACGAGGAGGATATAGAAAACCTGATAATCCAGCAGATAGAGTTTTGCAACATCATCCTGCTCAACAAGGTATCTGAAGTGACCCCCGAGGCGCTCAAACGAATCCGAGCCATAATCAACGCCATCCAGCCCAACGCCGAGATAATTGAGTGTGACTATGCCAAAGTGGACCTCGCAAAAATAGTAAACACCGGAAGATTCCATTTCGGTGAGGTGGCATCGTCGGCAGCGTGGATCAGACAGATAGACCGTGACAACGCTGAGATTATGGCCGAGGAGGAGCAACACCATCATCACCATCATCACCACGATGAGGATGAACATCATCACGCCGACCACCACCATCACCACGATGAGCACTGCGAGGCCGAGCATGGCGGAGAGTGTACTTGCGGCCATCACCACCACCATCACGGCGAAGGGGAGGCTGAAGAGTATGGCATATCAACCTTTGTGTATTATCGCCGGCCGGGATTTGATCTTAACAAGTTTGACTACTTCTGCGCCAAACATTGGCCCAAGACAGTGATTCGCTCCAAGGGGATATGCTATTTCTCCAACAATCCGGATATGAGCTACCTGTTTGAGACCGCCGGACGCCAAAAGCAACTGCGCGAGGCAGGGCTATGGTATGTCACAGCCCCGGAAGATGAATTGCAACAACTGCTTGAACAGGACCCCGGACTGATGAAGGACTGGGAGGGCGAATATGGCGACAGAATGATAAAGCTCGTGTTCATAGGGCGCGATATGGACCGCACAGCCATCACAGAAGCCCTCGACGCCTGTCTTGACCGATGAAACCATACCTGCAAGTTGACGGCCTCACGAAAAGCTACGGCGACCGTCTGCTGTTCGACTCTGTGACCTTCGGGATAAACGAAGGCGACAAGATTGGCATCGTAGCGAAAAACGGCACCGGAAAGTCCACCCTTCTGCGCTTGCTGGCCGACAAAGAGAGCGCCGACTCCGGCAGCATCACATATCGGTCAGGGTTACGTGTGGGATTCCTTGACCAGAGCCCGGTGTTCGACCCTTCACTCTCCTTGATGGACAATCTGCTACCCGCTATCCCGCCGGAGGGTCACGACGGATGGAACAACGAAGACAAAGTGCGCCAAACCCTGTCGCAGCTCGGCATCAACGACCACACGCTGAGCATCGAAAAGATGTCGGGCGGACAGATTAAACGTGCTGCTATAGCCCGACTATTACTCGGAGAGCCGGACCTTGTGATACTCGACGAGCCCACCAACCATCTTGACATAACCACAGTGGAGTGGCTTGAAGGATATCTTACTCGCTCAAGAGTGACCCTTCTGATGGTGACCCACGACCGTTACTTCTTAGACCGCGTTTGCAACAAAATTATCGAAATCGACAGGTGTGGCATATTCACCTACGACGGGAATTTCAATTACTATCTTCGCAAACGTGCCGAGAGGATTGAAGCCCTGGAGGGTGAATTGGCAAAAGCAAAAAACGCCCTCCGCAAGGAGCAAGAGTGGATGCGTCGCCAACCGCAGGCTCGTGCAGGCAAAGCTCGATTCCGCATCAATGCCTTCTATGAGCTCAAGGACCGCGCTTCAGTGAGATACGACGAAAAGACTATTGACCCCCACGAGGTGCGTTCATCATACATTGGGTCCAAGATTTTTGAGGCAAAAGGTGTCTGCAAGAAGTTTGGCAACAAGGTTATTCTTGACGATTTCACCTACACTTTTGCCCGCTATGAAAAGGTGGGAATTGTGGGAGAGAACGGCGTAGGTAAATCCACATTCATCAAGATGCTCCAAGGGCTCGTGGCCCAAGATAGTGGCGAGTGGAACATCGGCGAGACTGTGCGTTTCGGATATTATTCTCAAGAGGGGCTGAATCTTCCGGCCGGAAAGAGAGTGATTGATGCCATTACTGACATCACAGAGGATGTGGTTGTCAACGGTAGCAGTCACTATACGCCGATGCAGTTTCTCACCAGATTTCTATTCTCACCGGCCGATCAGCAGAAATATATCTCCACTCTCAGCGGAGGAGAGATGCGCCGTCTTCACTTAGCAGCGGTGCTCATCACTCAGCCCAACTTCCTGATACTCGACGAGCCTACCAACGACCTCGACATAGTGACCCTCGGCATCCTTGAGGAATATCTGCGCGAGTTCAAAGGGTGTGTCATCATAATCTCCCACGACCGTTTTTTCCTGGACTCCATCGTCGACCACCTGTTTGTGATGGAAGGAGACGGTGTTATACGCGACTTTCCGGGCAACTATAGCGAGTATCGCGAATTTATCAAATCACGCAAAGCCGAAGAGTCGGCCACTCGCACTCAGGAAAAGCCCAAGGCTCCCCTACCCGCCCGAGAACGAAAACCTAAACTCACCTTCAAGGAACGCAAGGAGATGGAAGCCCTCAGCGCTGAAATTGACTCACTCAACGCCGAGAAGGAGGCTCTTGAAACCCTGTTCAACTCCGGTGAGCAGATTGACGACATTGCATCAAAAGCCAAGAGATATGACGAAATCAAAGCCATGCTTGACGATAAAGAGATGCGATGGCTTGAACTTGCCGACAAAGAATGATTCCCACCACGAAGGCTATGAAGAGAGACTGTCAGTATTTCACCCTTCCAAACGGGCTGCGCGTTGTGGCACTACATCGACCCGGAGCAGTGGCCGGTCATTGTGGGGTGATAGTCAATGCGGGAAGTCGCGACGAGGACGACAGTCACTTCGGATTGGCCCATTTCGTGGAACACACCATCTTCAAAGGCACCTCGCATCGACGTGCCTGGCATATTCTCAACCGTATGGAGACTGTGGGTGGAGAACTTAATGCCTACACTACCAAGGAGGAAACAGTGGTCTACACCACGTTTCCGTCAGGCAACCTTAGCCGAGCGGTTGATTTGATAGCCGACTTAGTGTGCAGCTCCATATTCCCATCCCGGGAGCTCAACAAGGAGAGGGAAGTTGTAGCCGACGAGATTGACACCTACCTCGATATTCCCTCCGAAGGGATTTACGATGATTTTGACGAACTGATTTTTGCCGGCTCTGAACTTGCCCACTCAATCCTTGGCACCCGGCAGTCGCTTGTCCGCCTCGACTCCGCAGCCTGCCGCTGTTGGCTTGACAGGTATTACACCCCCTCGCGTATGGTGCTTTTCTACTCCGGGAGTGACAGCTACAGTCATCTGCTCCAAGTTGCCGGCAAAGCCTTTGCTCCGCTGCGCAGCGCCTCCGAGAGCCACTCACGCATACGGCCCACGACGCTGCCCCTGTTTGAACAAGAGATTAACAAAGGCACACATCAAGCCCACACTCTAATGGGCGCGCGCACTGTCAGCATTATGGCGGAAGAGCGATTTGCGCTGTCTCTGCTCACAAACATTGTCGGCGGACCGGGGATGAACTCACTGCTCAATGTGGCGCTTCGCGAAAAACGCGGTTTGGTTTACACCATCGACGCTTCCACCTCTCTAATGACCGACTGCGGACTCTTCACCATATATTTCGGATGTGACCCCGATGACACTAAGAAATGTGTGCGATTGGTCAACGAAACAATGCATCGGTTAGCCTCTTCGCCGCTCACATCGCGCAGGCTTGACGCTGCCAAGCGTCAATACCTCGGGCAGATCACCGTCGGGAGCACAAACTCCGAGCAGGAAGCGCTGTCAATAGCTCGCGCCACCCTTCACAGCGGCCGTGCGCTCACCCGTAATGAGGTGGAAGATGCCATCCGTAGCGTCACAGCCGAACAGTTACGCGCCATCGCCGAGCAGCTTCAACTGTCCAGACTGACTATAATATAGGCCCGAATTCGGGCCCATATTAATCTCGGCGCACACCCGCTTAATCTTCAGCGGATTGCGCGCCGAGGAGAAAAAAAACGTATCAAAGCAGCTCTACTGACCTGCGGACAAACTCCGTGAGCGCCTTGCCGCGAAGCAGGCCATTGCCCAAGAGCGCGAGGTCAATCATCTGGCGCACCTTAGGAAGCGTTGCCGCATAGGAGCCTATGATGCTCTCCTGCTCCTTGCGCGCGGCATCCACCGACGCCATCAATGCATCTTCCTCTTTCTTCTGCTCATCAGACGGCTTATTATCCTTAAACTCAGAGCGCAACTCAGTGAGCTTCTTATTGTCACGCTCCACAATCTCACGATATGGTTTGAGCTCAGACGCTAAAGCCGCTTCAGCCTCCTTTAGCACTGACTCGACAAGCGGTTGAGCCGTATTGACAATCAGGTTATAGCTATCGGGCATTTCGGCATAAAAAGCCATTCCCGGCTGAGTGGCAGCCATCTCCTTCATGCGTCGCATATACTCATTCTGTGTCACCAACACAGGGTCATCCTTAGAATCGAGGTTCTTGAATGACACAAGAAACTCTGCCTTTTCAACCTTAGGCACCTGAGAGTGGAACAAAGTGGTGAGCATCGACACCTGGTCAGGGGTAAGGGCTGCATCGGCATCCTCCTCCTTCGGGATAAGGCGTGAGGTGACGTCAGAGTCCACGCGGACAAAGCGGGTCTTCTCCTTTTTGCTCTCAAGCATAGAGATGAAATGCCCGTCAAGCTGCCCGTCCATAACGAGGACATTGTAACCCTTATCTTTGGCAGCCTCGATATAACTATACTGCGCAGTGGCGTCAGTGGTGTAGAGATACACGACATCCCCATCCTTGTCGGTCTGCTCTGCCTCAATGAGCTTGCGATACTCTTCGAGGGTGAAATATTTGCCGTCGGTATCCTTCAGAAGGCAGAAATTCATAGCCGCCTCAGCAAACTTTTCGTCTGTGAGCATACCATACTGGATGAAGATGCGGATATCGTCCCACTTCTTTTCAAAGTCAGTACGATCTGCCTTAAAGAGCTCATCGAGGCGCGAGGCCACCTTCTTTGTAATATGATTGGAGATTTTCTTTACGTTGCGGTCGCTCTGCAGATAGGAACGCGACACATTGAGAGGAATATCCGGAGAGTCAATCACTCCTTGAAGCAACATCATAAATTCAGGCACCACACCCTCCACGGAGTCTGTGACAAACACCTGATTGCAATAGAGCTGGATGCGATCTTTGCGGATGTCAAGATTGCTCTTTATTTTTGGGAAATAGAGCACACCGGTGAGCGTGAAAGGATAGTCCACATTGAGATGAATCCAGAACAAGGGGTCTTCCTGACCGG
Source organism: Duncaniella sp. (assembly GCA_022511285.1). Classification (GTDB taxonomy): domain Bacteria; phylum Bacteroidota; class Bacteroidia; order Bacteroidales; family Muribaculaceae; genus Duncaniella. Next base: position 10,368 of record JAFLRW010000015.1, on the reverse strand, counting down.
GATAGAGTTCATGGTAGAATGTGCGATAATCCTCATCGGTGAGGTCAGAAGGCTTTTTGGTCCAGAGGGGCTCCGTGGCATTGACAATCTTGGGCTTATCGGTGTCCACATATTTGCCGTCTTTCCACTCCTGCTCCTTGCCGGATATGACAGGTACAGGCAGGAAGCGGCAATACTTTTTGAGCAACGCGTCGATGCGTGACTGCTCAAGATACTCCTTATTGTCATCGTCAATGTAGAGCACCACATCAGTGCCGCGGTCTGCTTTTTCTATAGGCTCCATCTCATATTCAGGGGAGCCGTCACACACCCACTTCACCGCTTGAGCGCCCTCCTTATATGACAGAGTGCGTATCTCCACCTTCTTGCTCACCATAAAGGCCGAGTAAAACCCTAAGCCAAAATGGCCGATGATGCTTGTAGCTGAATCCTTGAATTTATTGACAAATTCCTCTGCGCCCGAAAAGGCTATCTGGTTGATGTACTTGTCTATCTCCTCTTCGGTCATACCGATACCGCGGTCAGAGACGGTGAGCGTGCCGGCCTCCTTGTCGACCTTCACCTCAACATTCAGTTCGCCGAGCTCACCTTTGAAATCACCGAATGATGCAAGGGTGCGGAGTTTACGTGAGGCATCAATGGCATTAGCCACAAGTTCACGCAGAAAAATCTCGTTGTCCGAGTAGAGGAATTTTTTGATGACGGGGAAAATATTTTCCGTCGTCACGCCAATATGTCCTTTTTGCATAGTATTGTAATGTTATATTTGTTTCATCTTATACGAATGACATATAATCAAAAACAATGCCACAGCTGAAGGGTGACAAAAAAGTTAACTTAAGCGGAAATTTTGTCAGTAGGCATTAGCGCATAAATTCGCGGGCGCGCTCAGCGGCCACCCCCAATTCAACCGCCCGAACGGCATCAGCCCGGGCATCTTCGGGGCGGTAACGCATCTTATTGAGCGCAGCTCGATAGAGATATAGCTCGCCATCGTCGGGGGTCTGTTCAAGAGCTGCAGCTATGTCGTCGGAAGCCTCCTGGAGACGGTCGGTCATAAGATAACAGTAAGCCCTTGCGCTATAATACTCCGCCACTTTCTGTTGCTCCAGGATGTCAGTATAATATGGTATTGCCTCCTCATACTCCCCTACTGCACAGTGGAGAGCGGCCTGCCCTAATTTTGTTTCAGATAGGTCGGGATGATTGCGGACGAGCCAGTCAAAATCATCCTTGGCGTCGGCAAATTTGCGTCGCCTCAGCGAGAGAAGCCCGTGATTGAAGCGAGCGTTAGTGTCGGCCGAGTCAAGTTCAATCACACGGGCATAATCTGCCAACGCTTCGGCATAGCGCCCCGTAGAGGCCAAAATCCCGGCCCTATTGGTGAGAATGGTCACCGAACGGGGCGCACGATTGTGGGCTTCCGATAGAGTGACCACGGCTAAAGAATCCTGCCCCATATTGAACTGAATCATGCCAAGATTGCTAAGCAACAGGATATTACCGGGATTGTCCGGTTCCAAGCGCAGCGCACGGTCAATCGCCTCGACGGCCTTGAGCCATTCCCCTTTTCCGGCAGCACGGTCGGCATCGTCGACAGCCTCCATATAAGGGGTCTCGGCCAGCGCACCGAAGGGCTGAAGCATAAGGAACAAAAAGAGATAACCGGTGAGGAGGTGACGCATCATCATATGCCGGAAAGATTATTGCGGTATTCTCGCGGAGAGATACCGGTAAGATGCTTGAAATATTTGCCGAAAAACGACTGGTTGGAAAAATTGAGCGCACTGCTTATCTCAAGAATATTCATCCCGGTGGTGCGAAGCATCTTTTTCGCCTCCAGAATCACCCTATTGTCTATCCACTCTCCTGCCGTCTGTCCGCTCACCTCTTTGAGCACAGCTGAAAGATGTTTAGGCGTGACAAAAAGGGCATCGGCATAAAAGTTGACGGAGCGCTCCACACGAAAATGCCGTTCAAGAGTGTCCATAAACCGGGTGAGCAGCTCTTCGCGGCGCGATTTATGGCCCACATCGCGAGTGCGTTGTGCATATAGGCTCAGAGTATTGAAGAACAGCAACTCGCAGAGACTCTCAAGAGCCATAGTCCCAAAGGGGCGCTCAACGGTGCGCAGATGTCGACGGAACAGATCGTAGATAAGAGTGAGGGCATCATACTCCTCACGCGAAATGTCAATAATCGGATTATGAGAATAGAGCAGCGAATAAGGGATTACGTATTGAAACGATGGCAACATAGTGTGGAGAGACTCTGACGAAACCGTGATAAAGAATCCTCGAAAATCAGAGCTTGTCTCAAAACGATCCACCAAGTGTCCGGGACGGAGCACCATAAGCTGATTAGCCCCAATGCGGCGAGTGACCACGTCGATGCGACCTGTGATTTCTCCATTGCCGCACACCGCCAGAAGCATACTGTTCAGTGAAGTAGGAAAAGAGATGTGACTTATTTCCGCAGCCGAACTAAACACCTTGATGTCTTGTTGTTCGATAACATTTGAGGCAAGAGAGGATACCATATCTAAAAACTGGTTTATGGAGATGAGTCAGTAAAAAAAGGTCATTTAGTGATATTGCGCCGATCCAACTCCGCCTGATAGCGGCGTGCATTGGCCAGATGAGTGGCGTAATCAGTGGCAAAATTGTGATAGCCCGAGAAGTCCTCGCGGGCACACATATAAAGATAGGAGTGCTGCGGAGCATTCAGCACAGCGTCAATCGAAGCCCCCTCAACCACACGGATTGGCCCGGGGGGGAGCCCTTTATGTCGATATGTGTTGTAGGGCGATTCGCAGCGCAGATGCACACCGGTGATACGCCGCAGCGAAAAGTCGCCCACAGCAAATTTCACTGTGGGGTCGGCCTGCAAGAGCATTCCCTTTTTGAGTCGGTTGAGATACAGTCGAGCCACAAGCGGACGCTCGTCAGTCTTAGCGGTCTCCTCCTCAATGATTGAGGCCACTATGGCCACCTCCACCTTACTCAGCCCTAAGGCCTTTGCCTTAGCCACACGCTCAGGAGTCCAGAAGCGGTTGCGATAATCCAGCAGACGGCTCACCACGTCATCAGCCGACGAGGCCCAGTAGACCTCATAGGTGTCGGGTAAAAATGCCGCCGGAAACGTAGCCGGAGTAAATCCCGACTTTGGCAACACCCTATTGCACGCCTCGAGAAACTCCTCCGGAGTAAGCTCGAGTTGATGTGCTATCCGCTCGGCAAGCACCTCCAGTTTGCGCGGGCCTTTGAAAGTAAGCCTCACGGGGGTCTGGCGACCCGCAGCAATGCGGCGGGCAATTGAGAGGGCCGTCTGCCCCCTGTCCATACGATATGCCCCGACACTACCCTCAGGAGTGCCCCCCATTAATGACCAAATTATATAGACACGCATCCCTGTGGCAGAGCCGAGCGAGGATTTCAGACTGTTCTTGACCTCATCCTTATCAGCCGACCGCGAGATACAGACCCATTCTTTGTCTTTATTGGGAGAGCAAGGGATATAAGCAAAGGCCACTACTGCACCCAAAGCCACAATCACTGCAAGAATGGCAGTCATCAGCCACAAGACATTGCGCCAAATCCATCCATCGGGTGTTTTCTTAGTGGTGCTACGTCTACGCGGTGCAGAGTTAGTTTTCTTGTCTGTCATCGGAGTTTATGTAATGAATCGAGCAATGTTATCAGCCGGGCACGGACATTTTTCAAGTCCTCAATAGCCTCAGCGTGTCGCAGCACACCATCGCGATTCCTCTTAATTTCCTCACGTGCGGCTTCAATACGCAGACCTTTGTCGTGGACAAGAAATTTAATCATCCTCAGATTGTCAATATCCTTGGGAGTGTATAGGCGGGTGCGTCCGGCATTCCTTTTAGGGACGGCAATAGAAAACTTAGTCTCCCAGAATCGCAGTGTCGACTGAGGGAGCTCCAGCATATCGGCCACATCACCGATTCTGTAATAGAGCTTATCTGTAGAATTTGCCATACCTATTTACAAAAGTAGCAAAAACTCTTGAGATTTTATCCTCTGAATGGAAAAAATCGTATCTTTGTTGTTAAAATAGAAACAATGAAGGAATTGGAAATATTGACAGGCGATTTCTCAGCCGATCTGTCGCTGACATTTGCCGACGGCGGAGTCAAAGCCGGCTTTCCATCGCCAGCACAAGACTATATTGACCGAACGCTTGACTTCAACCGCGACCTAATCAAGCATCCCGCGGCCACGTTTTATGCCAAGGTCTCGGGCGACTCAATGATTGACGCCGGTATCTGCGACGGGGATATTGTGGTCATCGACAAGTCGCTTGACGCTATCGACGGCGACATTATCGTAGGCTACATCGACAATGAATTTACAATGAAATATCTCGACTTGTCGGAGCGCCATCGAGGCATAATCAGGCTTCGCCCCGGCAATTCAAAATATGAGCCCATCACCATTACCCCGGATGATGAATTTAAGGTGTGGGGCGTAGTGGTCCACGTAGTGAAGTCTTTTAGATAATCGTGGTGCGGACACGGTGAGATGAAGAAAGGATGAGTATGTGGGCGCTTGTGGACTGCGACAACTTTTATTGCTCCTGCGAGCGAGTGTTTCGGCCGGATTTGGAGAAACACCCGGTGGTAGTGTTGAGCAATAACGACGGATGTGTGGTGGCGCGCTCAAAGGAAGCAAAGGCATTGGGAATTCCTATGGGCATGCCATACTTCCGGATGAGAAAACAGTTTGATGAGAGTGTTGTCACGGCATTTTCATCGAACTATGAACTATATGCCGATATGTCGTCGAGAGTGCTTGCCATCCTACGCGAGGAAGTGCCCGCAGTCTATCAGTATTCCATTGACGAGGCTTTTCTGAATATCACAGAACTATGCCTGAGCGATGTGAAGGCCTGGGGCGAGCAGATGGCACTAAAGGTGAATAAATGGACCGGCATCCCCATCAGCATAGGCATAGCCCCGTCAAAAACTCTCGCCAAGGTGGCAGCATATTATGCCAAACGCTATCCGGGATATCGCAAATGCTGCGTAATAGCAACCGAAGAGCAACGCCGCAAAGCGCTCCAACTGCTGCCAATAGCCGAAGTGTGGGGCATCGGACGCAAACACACCCTCTCACTCAACAATGCCGGCATTCATACCGCCTGGGATTTTGCCTCACAAACGGAGGATTGGGTGAACAGATTTTATCACATCACAGGAAAAAGGACCTGGATGGAACTGAACGGCCACGATGTGCTCCCCGTCGACGATACGGAGCATCAGAAACAGAGCATAGTGCGAAGCCGCACATTTGCCCGGATGCTGTCGACTGAGTCGGAGATAGGCACAAATGTGGCCGACTATGCCGCACAGTGTGCGCTGAAACTACGCCAGCAGGGCTGCGTATGCCGAAAACTGACTGTCTTCGCTCGCGGCAATCCCTTTAGATCGGATTTGCCATTTTTCAAAGATTGCGCCACCCATATTTTTACCACTCCGACATCTAACACTAACGAAATTGTGGAGGCAGCGCTCCGGATGCTTCACCAAATCTTCCGCCCGGACTCCCCCGTAAAGAGAGCCGGCGTGATAATCGAGGAGATAACTTCGGCCGATGCTATTCAGCCAGACCTATTTGACTACGATCCAGAACGCCGGCATAAACTCGACGAAATATCCAAGACTTTAGACCGCCTCAATGCCCTGATGGGCAAGAACACCCTTCGATTAGCCGTGCAAACCGACCATACAAATTAAACAAAAAAAGAACCCTAAAGTCCGGACAATAAACTTTAGGGTTCACTTAATTTTAGGAGTGGATTATCTTACTATAAACTTGCGGCCGTTTTGGATATAGATGCCGGGGGTGAGCGGTGTCTTGACCTCGATGCCCATAAGATTGAAGATTCGGTTGTCGGCGGGAGCTACATTCGGGATTGCTCTCACCTCGTCGATGCCTGACTCTGAATAAGCCTGCACATTGAGGCTCATATAGTAGAGCGTGCCGGTGCCGGTAAATGTAAAGGAGTGGGCGGGTTCCTGAAGTTCAATGGTGTGTGTGGCAAAGTTGAAGGTGTTGCCAGTTTTTGCAGGGAACAGACAGGCCGAACCATCGACACCGTTAAACTCTGAAAACCAAGCATCAGACTGAGCATAGTTTGAATATCCTGTCACCTCTACCCTTACGGCCTTATAGTCGGATGGGAGTGTGACTGCAAACTGATAGTCGGGATAAAATCTCATACATTCGGCTTCACCCGAAGCATAGGCAAGTTTTGAAGCATTTGTGATTTCCACTTCTTCTTCAAAAAACCATTTTCCTTTGTCGTCTGCTGAAGATGAAAGATATGTTGAAGCAGAGAGGGTAAATTCTTTCAAGCCCTCATCGTTATATGTGGGGAGCTCAACGCCCGGGTCGGTTGACTCAAGATTGCCTGTGAGCATCTTGCCACCCTCGTTTTGAGCGGCAGTGATGTGCTCAACCAACGAGTTGAGATAGTTTTCAAGATTGGTATATCCGTTGGCAGCCTTGCGTTTACCGTCGGCAGCGTCTTGCGGATTAAGACCGTTTGCGGTCTCCCAAGCGTCGGGCATGCCGTCGCCGTCAGAGTCAATGGGAGCTGTCAGCGAATTGAGCACCGGCCAGCCTGTAGTGCCGTCGGGATAGGTCACCTGATTCTGCGAATCGATAATACCTGTTGAAGTGAACGAGGCAGTTCCCTTACGAACATCGTCAACAAGAATGTCATCGTAGGCATCGCGTTTGAGAGATGTGCCCACATAGGAGAGCACACGCTCAAAAGCTGTCTGTGCATCGTGGGTGGTGGTATAGACAAACTCGATAGGTGTGTCCAAGCGGATATCCTGCTTAATCTGGTCGTTCCACATGCCGTCGTTTCCGGAGGTGTCAATCTGCGAATAGATACCGGTGGTCCAGTTGTCGGCAGTCACGCGCTCATCCGAGGGATTGAAGTTGCCATCGACATAGAGAGTGCCCCATTTGTGGAGCATCGGTTTCCATCCGTTCCAAGCCACAGTGATTTTAGTCCCATTATGGTCAACGGTGTTGCTCTCCATGTCAATATTATAAATTTGCCCTTTGGCTATAAGCTGATTATAGCCGTCCACGCCATTGATGCGGCGAATAGATATATTGTTTTCAGAGTAGCTTGTGCCAAGTGCTTTTGTAAAGTTGGCGGCTGTGGTTGCCTTGTCAAGGCAATAGTCGAGAGTACGGATTCCCAGTCCAGTGATTCGGCTTTTACGAGAATTTGAAGTCAACCCGGGCTTGTAGTAGTTGTTGACCATGTTGACGTTCATGCCCTCACCGCCATAACATCCGTTAGAGCCATAATTGTAGATGACGTTGTTGCGGAAGTCCATCTGCTCCTCGGTCTGAGTGCCGGGACGCGGGCCAAGGCGCGGTGTGCGCGACGAGTGGTTGGCCACAAGGTTGTGGTGGTAGCTGGCGCGGCGCCCGCCCCAGTTGCCTCCATAGCCGTGGGCTCCTTTGGAGTGACCTGAGTTTTGCAACGAGTGGGATGCTATGCACCACTGCACTGTAATATCGGTAGAACCATAGACGGAGAGGCACTCGTCGATGCTCCACGACACCGAACAGTGGTCAATGATAATGTTGCGCTGGTCCATGCCTCCGAGACCGTCACCTTCGTGGAAAGCAACCTGACGATTGCCGAGACGGAAGCGGACATAACGGATGATGACATTGGAAGCGCTGATGGTAAAGGGATAGTCGGCTATACAGATACCGTCGCCGGGAGCTGTTTGGCCGGCTATAGTGACATCGCCATTGCCTAATCGAAGCTCTGATGTGAGATAGATTGTGCCCGAGACGTCGAATACAATAGTGCGTTTCCCTTTTTGCATCACTGCATGGCGAAATGTGCCGGGCTGTGTGCCGTCTTCAAGAGTAGTGACATGATATACGTCGCCTCCGCGACCACCGGTGGTCATACGGCCATAGCCTTCAGCCCCCGGGAAAGCCTCGCGCTGAGCCGACTGCGCGACGGGAGCCGCCAGCAAACCGAGTATCAGCAGAAAGGCTGCTATTACTGTCTGTTTCATAGGTTAGATAAGGATTGTGTTATTTTTGCAACAAAGATAATAAAAAGTCAGGTAATTAGCAACATTTTCAAAAGGTTTAAACATAGTGAAGGCTTTCAATACATTTCATAGTCAGTGGAGAGTATCTGGAATTCCGTGCGGCGGTTTATCTGGTCGGCTATCTCCCGGTCATCCGGAGAGAGTGTTTCAATGAAATCCTCATCGAGCAGCTGCCCCTCTTCAAACTGCGGATATCTGCGCGCTATACGTCGTGTCACCGCTTTTGGGCGCGACTCACCATAGCCCTGGGCCTGCAATCGTTCGGCGGGGATTCCTGCCTGAATAAGATAGTTGACCACCGACTCGGCACGGCGCTTGGAGAGAGCTATGTTATATTCATCAGAGCCGTGGCGGTCAGTGTGAGAGGCCATTTCGATGGTGATATTCGGATTTTCGCGCAGCATATCCACGATGGAGTCAAGCGCCACACACGACTCGGGGCGCAGAGTTGCCTTGTCGAAATCGTAAAAGATGTTTTCCACGATATTCGGTTTGCTGACTGAAGCCAGGATAAAGTCTATACCATATTCGGCATCCTCCTCAGCGGTGTCGGAAGTAAACTGCTGTCGAGCATTGAGATAGCCTTTGGCACCGGCAAGCATCACATAATTGACTCCCCGCTCGAGCGGAAATGAAAATGAGCCATCATTGCGGGCCACGGCCTTCTGATTTGACCCGTCGTCACCCACGATACGAATGACGGCGTTGGCCACCGGCTCCTCATCCTTGTCAAGCACCCAGCCGGAAATATTGATTTTGAGGTCAGGGAGTTCGAACGAGTAGAGATGGTCATATCCACGACCGTCGCCACGATTTGAGCTAAAGAAACCGGCCTCGCGCCCGGGAGTGGCGTATGTGATACCGAAGTCATCGCCTTCAGAATTGATGGGTGCGCCCATATTCTCAACTAACCATCCTCCCGAGGGGGTGAGTGTGGCACGGAATATGTCGAGGCCGCCTAAACCGGGATGACCGTCGGAGGCAAACAGCATTATGGAGTCGGTGAGCATATAGGGGAACGACTCTTCACCGGGAGTATTGATGGCCTCGCCAAGATTCTCGAGGCTTCCGGCTCTTTCGCGCAGATTGATACGCCATATATCTTTGCCTCCGACGCCTGGCATATCAGAAGTGAAATAGAGCCACTCGCCCGATGGAGACACCGAAGGATGGCCGAAGGATGAGAGAGTGTCAGGGATGATATCAAACTTCACCGGGGCGCTCCACTGAGCGTCGCTGCGCTGCGAGGTGCATATCTCGGTGCCGGTGTTCGAGCCCGGCTTGCGTATGGCGTGTGTGAGATACATTGTGCTTCCGTCGGGCGAGAAAGAGCAGATTCCTTCATCCCATTCAGAATTGAGTTCACCTTCCACAGGCTCCGGGCGTTGCCACACACCCTGCTCGTTTTTCCGCGCCATCCATATATCGCTTCGCTTCATTCCTGTGATTTCGCTTCGGGTGTTTCCTTTCACTTTTTCGTTGGTGGTGGTGAAATAGAGGATATCACCGTTAAACATTGGAGCAAAATCGGAGCGGCGGGAATTGAAAAGCTGTGCCGGGCGCACCACGTAGCGCGTCTTGTTGCGTTTGAGTTCCGCCGCCGTCCGCGCACCGGCGAGGGCTCGTTCGGCATGGGAATCGCCCGGAAATTTCTCAAGATACTCCTCATAAGCCTTGATGGCTTGGGCATACTGTCCCTGTCCGTGAAGGCTTTGTGCGAGATTTAAAACGATGGAACTGTCAGGATAGCCATAACGCAGCGCATTCTGATAAGCGGCAGCAGCACGGGCATCCTGTCCGAGACGACTGTGGCACTCCGCCATCTTAAAGGCCACTTCGGCTCGCTCTGCCCTCTGTTCACGCGGCTTAAGCTTATTGTATATCTTGCGATAAGTCTTCGCCGCGTCAAAATATTCGCCGCGCTCCATCTGTTCGTCGGCCGTCTTCAGTTTAGCACCGCCACAGCCCGTTAGGGCCACAGCGAGAGACATTATATATATAATGTGTCGAATATTAGTCCTTTCCATATAACTTCTAACGCAAAACAGGCTCTAATATTGAACAAAGTGGAGTATTTTTAACTGTCGCGGCCACAGATTATCTCACACACAACCACAAGATGGGAAACCGTGCAACTGACTGCAACGTCCGGCAGACATGCTTATCAGTCTACACAGTAAGCGTCGAAGGGGTCATAGTCGTCATCATTATCGTATCCGGGGCGGCCGAAGGCTCCATCCCAG
>JAFLRW010000149.1 GCA_022511285.1 Duncaniella sp. | reverse complement strand
CACCTGACTGTTAATCAGGGGGTCGTTGGTTCAAGCCCATCCTGAAGCGCAAAACTCAAATCCGCCATCAACGCCAGTAGCGTAGACGGCGGATTTGAGTTACTCTTGCATCCACATTGCCAATGTTTTGCGAAGGATATATAATAATCGCGCGCGTGGGGGCGTTATTAGTTAGATGAAGTCTTGCTTTTCAATATCGAGGTTTGTTTTAGCGGTGGCCGTTGTGGCAATTACGGCTGCTCTTTCGGCGTGTTCTAACAAGAAGAACACCGCCGCCACTCGCAATTATCAGGCCTTCATCACTCGCTACAACGTCTATTTCAACGGCGACCAACACTTTCAGGAGACACTCAAAGAGATGGAGCGGGCCTATGAGGATGACTATACGGGGCGTGTGTTGATGCATCCAGCCGAGGCTTACGGCATTGAGGGTGCACCACAGCCTTCCGCCTCTTTCAATCGGTCCATCGAAAAGGCTCAAAAAGCCATCCAGCTCCACTCCATCAAGAAACGCCCGGCTCGTAAGGCCGGCAAAGGGAACGATCCCGAGTATAAAAAGTGGCTGAAGCGCGATGAATATAATCCGTTCCTACACAATGCGTGGATGATGATGGCCAAAAGCCAGTATTACAACGGTGACTTTTTGGGCGCGGCATCTACGTTTTATTATGTAGCCAAGCATTTTACCTGGCTTCCGGCAACATCCACTGAGGCTCGACTCTGGCAAGCGCGCTCCTATTGCGCCTTAGACTGGCTCTTCGAAGCTGAAACCATATTAACGCGCATCAAGCCCGACGAGCTGACCACCTCCTCCCTCAAAGGTCTCTATTACTTCACTCAAGCTGACTTCTGCATCCGCTCTCACGATAATGCCAAGGCCATTCCTATGCTGGAAGAAGCTGTTAAATTTGCCTCAGGGCCTCAGAAATCCCGACTCCTCTTCCTGCTCGGACAAACCTATGCCGCTGAGGGAAAGAAGGCCGAGGCTTACCGAGCTTATGGCAAAGCGAGAGGCAACGGCGCTTCCTATCGCACTTCGTTCAACGCACGTATAAAGCAAAGTGAAGTATTTGAAGGAGCTGACATCACCACGGAAGTAAAAGCGCTCAGGCGGTTGGCCAGATATGGGTCAAACAAGGATTACCAAGATCAGATTTACTATGCCATAGGCAATCTTTATCTCTCGCGTCGCGACACCGCCAACGCTATAGCCAACTACGAGATAGCGGCCGAGAAATCTACTCGCAACGGCATCGACAAGGCTATCTCACAAGTGACACTCGGCGGTCTATATTATGATCAGGGGCGATATGACAAGGCTCAACCCTGTTATTCCGAAGGAGTGGCTATGCTCCCGGCATCACATCCTGGATATGAGCTAATGAAACGTCGCAGCGATGTGCTCGACGAGTTGGCCGTCTATACCCAAAACGTCGTGCTCAACGACTCTCTGCTTCGCTTGGCCGAACTCCCGGAGGCCGAACAGCTCAAAGTGATAGAAAAGATTATTGCCGACCTTAAAAAGAAGGAAAAGGAGGAAGCAGACGCGGCCGCACGCGAAGAATATTTGGCTCAGCAGGCTGCAAACGGCTCTACCCTGCAAAACAACTCCAACGCGCCCACCCAGTTCACCCTCAATGCCGACAAATCGTGGTATTTCTACAACACCGCAACCCGAAATGCCGGTCGCACCGACTTCCAGAAGCGTTGGGGCTCACGTAAGCTCGAAGACGACTGGCGCCGCCGCAACAAGGCCACATTCTCTTTTGACGATGACTCCGAGGCCGACGACGGCGAAGATGCTGACGACGAAGTCTACTCCGACGGCAAACCCGATCCTCTTGATGACGAAGAGACAAAAGAAGCCCGCAAACGCGAGCAGGATCCTCACTATCCCGAATACTATCTGCGCCAGATACCCAAGACCGACGTTGAGAAAACTACAGCCGGAGAGGTAATTCAGGAGGGACTATACAATTCCGGCCTTATACTAAAGGATAAACTCGAAGACTATTCGGGGGCCAAGGCTGAGTGGAATCGACTGATGCGCGACTATCCCGAAAACATATATCGGCTCGACATATACTACAATGAGTATCTGATGGCCATGCGCCGTGGCCAGACATCGGATGCCGAGTTGTGGCGTGCCAGAATCATCGCTGAGTTCCCTGACTCGAAATACGGACAAGCGATGGCCGACCCCAATTATCTCGAAAATCTCCGCACCATGGAGCTACGTCAGAACTCGCTCTACGAGAGGGCTTACGACGCCTATCTCAACAATCGCAACACCGAGGTGCACGAGGCTGTGCGCAGCATCAGCAGCGACTATCCTATGTCGCCGCTGATACCTAAGTTTATGTTCCTTGACGCATTGGCCTACGTCACCGAAAATCGCTCGGATGAATTCTCATCCACCATCCGGCAGTTGCTTGAGCGCTACCCCACAGCCGATGTGTCACCCATAGCCTCCGAGTGGCTTAAAGGCATCAATGCCGGGCGCGAACTCCACTCTTCGGGCTCGAACACCCGTTCGATGCTCTGGGATATCCGTCTCACAAATGATTCCACCGCCATGGGAGGCGATAGGGCCGACCTGGAATTCACCCTTGCGCCTGACGACCCCCACTATCTCGTGCTCCTGTTCTCAACCGATGAACTCCAGCCCAACAAGTTGCTCTACGAGGTGGCACGCCATAACTTCTCCACCTATATGGTGCGCGATTTTGACCTCGAATTGATGAATTTCGGACGGTTAGGATTGCTCGTCATCAAGGGATTTGCCAACGAGCGTGAACTCAACCACTATCGGTCACTCTTAGCTCGCGACGGCACATTCTCTATGCCGGCCACAGTGCGTCCGGTTGAGATTAGCAAGGCCAACTTTGAGCTGCTGCTGCAAGGTGCCGGCTCGTTTGACGACTACTTCCGCTTCCGTGGAGAGGAAACCATCCGCGAGACTCACGAATCCGTGCTCCCGCCCGAAGAATACCCCTCAGCCGAGGAAATGTATGAACAGCCCGAAACTGTTTCTGAGGCTGTTTCTGACCCCGACCCCGAGCCCGAAGCCGAGCCCGGAGCCGAAGCCAAAGCCGAGCCCGAGCATAAGCCCGAACCGGAACATAAGCCCGAGCCGGAACATAAGCCCGAGCCAAAACCGGAGCCGGATCCCTCCATCCCTCTCTACCCCATCGGCTCCGAAGGCGATGAAGACGATTAACCCCTCACATTTCTTTACCCACTGAATATGCCTATTATCCTTTGGGCCGACGATGAGATTGATCTCCTGAAGCCCCACATTCTATTCCTTAAAGCAAAAGGCTACGACGTTGACACCGCCAACAGTGGTGCTGATGCCCTCGCTATGGCTGCCGACAAGGAATATGACCTGATTATTCTCGACGAAAATATGCCCGGCCTCACCGGCCTGGAAACTCTGCAAAGGGTGAAAATAACCAAGCCCCACATCCCGGTGATAATGATTACCAAGAGTGAGGAAGAGAATATCATGGATCAAGCCGTGGGCAACAAAATTGCTGACTACCTCATAAAGCCTGTCAATCCAAAACAGATTCTGTCATCCATCAAAAAGAATCTACATTCTGAGGAGCTTGTGAGCCAACAGACATCTACCGACTATCGCATGGAGTTTGCGCGCATTTCCGAGAAAATCTCTGCCGCATCTTCTATGCAAGAGTGGATGGATCTCTACTCTCTGCTGACTCATTGGGAAATTGAGCTCGCACAGACTGAATCCGATATGAGCGAACTTCTGACCATGCAGCGCAATGAGGCCGAGGCCGCATTTGTCAAGTTTGTGCGCCGAGGATATGAAGAGTGGGTCACCTCCCCATCTGACACTCCCGGGCTGCCTCTCCTCTCGCCGCGAGTATTCAAAAACGCAGTTTTCCCGCTGCTTGATGCCGGTGAAAAGGTATTTTTTATCCTTATTGACAACTTTCGCCTTGACCAATGGGCTGCAATTAAACCACTGCTCACCGACATATTCACCATGCAGGAGCAACTTTATTGTTCCATCCTCCCCACTGCTACTCAATATGCGCGCAATGCCATCTTCTCCGGACTTATGCCCATTGACATAGCTAAAATGTTCCCTGAACTATGGGTCGACGAGGACTCCCCGGAGGGCAAAAATCTCAACGAATCACCTCTCATAGCCACTCAGTTTGAGCGATATCGCCGCCGCTGCAAATTCTCTTACTCTAAGATTAACGACTCTGCAGGTGGCGAGAGGCTCCTTAGAGAGTTCTCCAATCTGATGGACAATGATCTCAATGTCATTGTGCTCAACTTCATTGATATGCTCTCTCACGCCCCTACCGAGAGTCGTATGATTCGCGAACTTGCCTCCAACGATGCCGCCTATCGCTCTCTGACAGAGTCGTGGTTCCGCCACTCGCCTGCCATTGAAATATTCCGCCGCATAGCTGCCAAGGGTTGGAAGATTGTTTTGACCACCGACCACGGCACCGTGAGAGTTGACAGGCCGGTCAAGGTGATTGGCGACAAAAACACCAAT
>JAFLRW010000148.1 GCA_022511285.1 Duncaniella sp. | reverse complement strand
GGTCATTGAACTCTTGGATGGGGAATCGTGTCATTTGGCAGCGTTGTTGTTGAAAAGTTTGCTGCTCAGGAGATTGAGAGCTTTAACCTTGTCCTCTTTTCTGATGAGGAATGAGATGTTGAAGTTGGAGCCGCCGTAAGAAATCATGCGCACCGGAATCTCTGACAGGGCTTCGATTGTGCGTGCTTCGTAGCCGGTGTTAGTCCACTCCATGTTTCCGACGACAGCGATGATGACCATGTCTTTGTCGACGGTGACTGTGCCCCATTGTTTCAGTTCGTCGATGATTTCGGGGAGGTATCGTTCAGAGTCGATTGAGAGTGATACGCCGACCTCGGAGGTGGCTATCATGTCAATCGGTGTTTTGTATTTTTCGAAGGTTGCGAATACGCGTGTCAGGAATCCGTAGGCCAGGAGCATCCGTGAGCTTTTGATTTTGATGGCTATTACGTTGTCTTTGGCAGCTACGGCTTTGATTGAGGGTTGGGCGAGGTTGTTGTATATGAGGGTTCCGTGCGCTTCCGGTTCGAGCGTGTTGAGCAGTCGCACGGGGATATTGTTGACTTTGGCGGGGAGAATGCAGGTGGGGTGAAGGATTTTGGCACCGAAGTAGGCGAGCTCGGCAGCTTCTTCGAAGTGTAGTTCGCTGACGGGGCGTGTCCCTTCGACGAATCGCGGGTCGTTGTTGTGCATGCCGTCGATGTCGGTCCAGATTTCAATCTCATCTACTTCGAGGGCTGCTCCTATGAGGGATGCGGTGTAGTCTGAGCCGCCACGCTGGAGGTTGTCAATCTCTCCAATGTGGTTGCGGCAGATGTAGCCTTGAGTGATGAAAATGTCGGCGTCTTGATATTTGTCAATGAGCGGCTGGAGGTGTTGTTGGATGTAATGGATGTCGGGCTCACCGTTGTCGCCGGTCTTCATGAATTCGAGGGCCGGGAGCTGTTCGGCGTTTAGGCCGCGTTCGCGCAGGAGAATCGTCATCATTGCGACGCTCATAATTTCGCCTTGCGCCAGGATGATTTTTTCTTCTGTGGATGTGAATCTGTCGAGGCGTGCGAAGGAGCGAATGTAGTTGAACGATGCTTTTATCTCTTTGAGGGCTTCTTCGCGGCTTTCGAGGCGGTCGTAGAGCCTGGGGAGAGTCTGAAGATATTTTGATTCAAGGAGGTTGATGGTCTCTTTGGCGCCGTTGGTGTTGCGTTTATAGAGATATTGGGCTATCTCGACGAGGGTGTTTGTGGTGCCCGACATGGCGGATAGCACGATGATGTTGCGGCCACGCGGTGCGACAAGAGATGCGACGTGGCGGATGCGCTCGGCTGAGCCGACGGATGTTCCTCCGAATTTTAATACTTTCATCCTGTGAATATGGGTGTTTCAGGGGGCCAAAGTTACGAATTTTTTGGGAATAATCAGTTATGGAGAGGGGTCTATTTTGCGGACATTCGTTTGAGGAGGTTGTAGGATGGGACAATTCCGAGGCTTCCGGCCTTTGAGAGGTCGGCAAAAGCAGCGTCGCGATTGCCGAGTGTGAGGTAGACGTATCCGCGATTGTAGTATGCTTCGCCGAAGTCGGGTTTGAGTTCGATGGCTCGAGTGAGTGCCAGGAGTGCAGATGTGAAGTTGCCTTCTGAGGCGAGGACTACGCCTTTGTTGTAGTGTGCGATTGGCATCAGGGGGGAGAGTTGGATGACTTTGTCGAGGTCGGCGAGGGCGAGTTTGATGTCTAAAGATGGGTCGGGGAGGGTGTGGGCTTGCAGGAATCGGGCGTTGGCGCGGATGAGGTAGGCGAGAGTGAAGTCGGGTGTTATGTCGATGGCTCGTGAGAGGTCGGGGATTGCGTTTTCGTAGTCGCGGAGGGTCATGAAGTCCATTGCCCGACCGAGGTAGTCGATGGCTCTGGGGGTGTGTCCGGCGAGGTATGAGTTGTAGTATGCGATGTTTTCAAAGTGGCGCCGGGCGGTGTCTTCGTCGGTAGTTGAGGGTTCGTGGTTTGTGACCTGGAGGATGAATCGGAGGGCGCGTGTGGCGTTGATTTCGTCGACTTCTTTGAGGTAATCGCCGTTCATTTTCAGTTCGGTAGGCGATGTGTAGTATGTTATTGCGAATATCGGTTCGAGTTCGATGGTTACGTTGCGGTCTTGGATTTTGCCGCGAATTTCTTTTGAGTTGAAGATCTGTTCGGGCTGAGAGTTGTCGGCGATTGTTGAGAGTGAGCGGAAGCGTTTTTTGACTTGTTCTTGGGAGATTGCTGTGGATTGAGTGCCGGTCGAGTCGGTGTTTTGGGTTGAGTCGGCAAACGGGGAGTAGCGACCGTTGCTGTCGATGTTGAGTGGGGTTTGGGCGAGGGATATTGACTTTCGGTAGTCACGTTCGGCTCCACGGATGTCGCCTTTGGTGCGGAGAGCGTCGGAGCGGAGGAAGTAGGCTGCGGCGAAGTCGGGGAATGCTTCGATGAGGCGGTCGATGTCGGCGATTGCGTTGTCGAGGCGTCCGGTTTCGAGCTGTATGAGTGCGCGGTTGTAGAGTGTTTTATAGTCGTCGGGGTTTAGTTGGAGCACGCGGTTGAAGTCGGCGAGTGCTTTATCGGTGTCGTGGACTTCGGAGCGCAGGAGTCCACGATTGAATAGTGCGAGGGTGTTTTCGGGTTCTAACTGCAGGGCGTAATCGTAGTCGGCGAAAGCTCCCTGGAAGTCGTCGGTCATGTATCTGAGGAATGCCCTGTTGATGAAGAATCCGGCGAAGTGGGGTTGGAGTCGGATGGCTTTGTCCATGTCGTCGAGGGCGCTGAGGTAGTCTTGTTCGGAGTTGATGGCGATGTCGGCTCGGATGACGTAGGCGTTGACGGCGTTGTGGTTGATTTGAAGGGCTTTGTCGATGTCGGCACGGGCTGCGATGGTGTCGTTCATTTCAAGTTTTAGCCGTGCGTGTCCGATGTATGCGGCGTCGAAGGCGGGGAATCGCTTTATGAGGAGTGAGAATGTTGAGTCGGCTTCCTGGATGAGTCCGATTTCTTGCTGTGCGATAGCTTTGTTGTATAGTAGGCCTCGGGAGTCGGGGAGCATTGAGAGGGCTTGGGTGTAGTCGTCGATTGCTTCGCGGTTTTTGCCGAGGTTTTGGCGTGCTACTCCGCGGACTTCCCAGGCGTCGACTATGAAGGGGTTGCGTTCGATGGCGAGAGATGCGTCGGTTTCGGCTCCGAGGTAGTCGTCGAGGTTGAGTTTGGCCACGGCTCTGAGGAAGTAGGGCTTTGCCAGGTATGGTTTTACTTCGATGACTCGGTTGAAGTATTGGATTGAGAGAATGTAGTCTTCGAAGTATAGGCTGTTTTGGCCGATTCGGAGCACTTGGTCGGTGTTGATCTGTCCGCTGAGTGAGAGCGGAATTGCGGTGAGCAGTATGATGAGCGATGAGATGACTCTCGTCGGTGATGGCATAGTTGGCGGGTGTTGTTGGGTTTTGTAATGCAAAAATACTGATATTTGATGATATCTTGTTTTGGTGTTAAGAATTTTTATAATAAATGGGTGTGGCGGGCGGTTGATTCTATGTAATTTTGCATTTTTAGATTATGATTAAGAGACGTCATTTAATAGTATTGGCTATGGTGATCGAGGCTTTGTGGGCCGGAGGCGAGTCGCTTGATTCGGTGCTTGAGCGGCGTGGCTATGTGGATGTGGCTGCACTCGGTGTTGGCATAGAGGTGAGGCTGATGTATGCTCGTGAGGATAATTTCACGGGGCGTGTGCTTTATCCGGAGGGTGTGTTGGAGCGGGCGTGGCTGCATCGGGATGCTGCGGAGGCTCTTGAGCGTGCGGGGCGTTTGCTTGAGGAGTTGGCTCCGGGGGTTCATCTTTTGGTGAAGGATGCGGGGCGGCCTATGAGTGTGCAGCGGGCTATGTATAGGGCTGTTGCGGGGAGTCCGAAGGCTCGCTATGTGGCTAATCCGGCGAGGGGCGGGGGGTTGCATAATTATGGTTTGGCTGTGGATGTGACGCTTGCGGATGGTAATGGAAATGAGTTGCCTATGGGCACTGAGGTGGATTATTTAGGTGCTGAGGCTAATATTGACCGTGAGGAGGCGCTTGTGGGGCGTGGGGTTATTTCCGAGACGGAGCGTCAGAATAGGCTGTTGCTGCGTCGTGTGATGTGTGAGGCCGGTTTTTCGACCATACGCACTGAGTGGTGGCATTTCAATTTGTGTTCGCGTGAAGTGGCTCGACGCAAGTATGAGTTGTTTGATTTTTAGATGATAATCAGATAATCAGAAGGGGTATATATGGGGGGGGTATCTGATTAACTGATTATGTGATTATAGGGCTGATTGTGAGGCAGTTAGGGATGGGTGTTGTAATCATTATAATCAATAATCAGTTGCAAAGACAGGCACTGTCTGATTATCTGATTATCTGATTATCTGATTATCTGTGAGAGGGGATGTTGTGTGATTAGTGGGATTTTGTGTATATTTGCGGTATATTTTAATAAATAGGTGTAAGATTAAATAGTATCGTGATATGAAAAGAGCTCTTATAACGGGTGTTA
>JAFLRW010000147.1 GCA_022511285.1 Duncaniella sp. | reverse complement strand
TTTGAGTAAGTGTTAATGAGGACTAAATAATATTCAAATATATTGTGGATATGTTAAATAATATTAAATATAGCGATTTTTCTGTTTGAAAATTATGTTATATAACATAAAAAGTATACTTTTGCATCAGTTTTTCATGGTATTAGATTTAAGGTAAGAAGATTATTCGTCGTGATGACGGATAATTTTTTTTTGTGCGTTATTGTGTGTAACTTTGCAGTCTGTTATGAGACGCCTACTGTTTCTCTCGCTATATATAGTATTGTGTGTGTCCACTGTTGGCGGCGCTGTGCCTGACAATCAGCCGGTGTCCTCGCGGGCTTGGGGCATGCTTGAGCCGTTGGGGCTTCACACTCCGGCCACTATCGACACGCTGACCTATAATTTCTTTCAGACGGCGATTCCATCGGCTGTATCGCCGGCGTTTATCACCACAGGCAACCAGGCTTCGGCCGGAATGAATATGGTGTATATGGACCGTGAGCCAATGAGCCGTTTTTTCTTTAATGATGTCAAGCAGTTTTGGCTTCCGTCAGAGAAAACGGCCCGCTTCTACAATACGGCCATCCCGATGAGTATAGTGAGTTACAACACCGGTGGAGGGCGCGAGATAGCTCAGGACTGGCTGAGATTTCTCTTCTCAGGCAACTTCAACCGCCGCACACAAGTGGGATTCCGGTTCAGTTATCCCTACTCCAAGGGGTCATATAATTATCAGGCTGCAAAAGGCCTTAACTGGGGTGTGTTCGGCTCGTATATGGGTGACCGCTACGAACTACAGGCTTATTTCGACGCCTATAACATGGTCCACAAAGAGAACGGCGGCATAACCGACGACCTCTATATCATAGATCCCGCCCAGCTGCAAGGAGGACTCTCGAAAATAAATCCGCGCTCTATTCCCACTAATCTTACCGCCTCCCATTCGCGAGTGAGAGGGAAGGAGCTCTATCTCAATCAGCGATACAAGGTGGGGTTTTGGCATGAGGATTATGATTCGGTGTTCACTGACTCGGTGGTGAGGCGCGAGTATATCCCCGTGTCGAGCTTTATTTGGACTTTTGCCTATAACGAAGGGCGGCATAAATTTACCAATACATCGTCAAGGGACGAAGATAAGTATTGGGAAAATCATTACTTCACTGCCGACGCCACCACTGACCAGACACATTACCGTTCAGTGCGCAATACCGTCGGCATCTCGCTTCTCGAGGGTTTCAACAAGTATGCGAAGGCCGGGTTGGCAGCCTTTGCCACTCATGAAATGAGGGTCTACTATCAGTCGCCTGACACACTTCCGATATTTGGCTCTGAGCGTCCGGCTAATCTCACTCCATATCCGTTTGATGAGAGGATGGACAGGAAGGGCACACAGAATTTCCTGTATGTCGGAGCACAACTCACCAAGCAGCAGGGATTGACGTTCAACTATGATGCCACTGCCAAGCTCGGTATAGCCGGAGCGGCAGCCGGAGAGATATTTGCCGATGGTGGTATCACTACTCGCATTCGCCTCTTTGGCGACACTGTGAGCCTGCGCGGATACGGGCGTTTTGCCAATGAAAAAGCGCCCTATCTGATGGATAGATATGTGTCAAACCACTTCATCTGGCGCAATGAGTTTGGCAAAATACGCCGAGTGCGTTTTGGCGGCATCCTCACCATTCCCCACACAGGCACAAAAGTGGATGTGGGAGTGGAAAATGTGCAGAATCATATCTATTTCGGCCCCGACGCATTGCCGATGCAGCACGGTGGCAATGTGCAGGTGTTTGCAGCACGACTCGACCAGCATCTGCGCTTTCGGGCGCTTAACTGGCGCAATACGTTGGTCTATCAGACCACATCCGACGACGCCGTCATTCCCTTGCCTAACTTTGCCGTCTACTCCAACCTGTATCTGCTTTTTAAGGTCGCCAAGGTGCTCGACGTGCAGATGGGAGTGGACCTAAACTACTACACACGTTATTATGCCCCCTCATATCAACCCTCGACAATGGCTTTTTGCAATCAGCGCGAGGTGAAGTGTGGCAACTACCCGTTTATGAACGCATACCTAAACTTTAAACTTTCAAGAGCACGTTTCTATGTGCTGTTCTCTCACGTAAACCAGGGACTTTTCGGGGGTTCGGATTATTTCTCGACACCTCACTATCCTCTCAATCCCCGACGGTTTCAGATGGGCGTGAGCGTTGATTTTCTCAACTGACATAGCGGGACATAGAATAATATGTTGATTGTCGCCAACCTTTTTGGCGATGGTGTGTTATATCTATGAATTTCAAAAATAACTAACACTACTATCTATTATCAACTATTATTTAACTCTAAAAAACAACTCGTTATGAAAGCGCTACTTGACAAATTTATGGGAGAATCCCGTTATTGGTGGGTCATCCTTGCAGCAGGCATCCTTATGGTAATCTGCGGATTTGCTTATTGGCTTTGGCCAGTGGTCGGATATGCTGTGGCATCACAGGTGTTTGGCTGGCTTCTCATAGTGGTAGGAGTGGTGCAGTTGTTGCAGGCTTCCGGGCCTCATGCCGGACGCGGATGGGGATGGTGGCTTGCCGGCGGCGTCATTGATATCTTTATCGGATTTATGATGGTGCGAAGTGTTGTGGTCTCTGCAGCGGTGCTGCCCTACTTCCTGGCTTTTATCTTCATCTTCTGGGGTATCAATGCCTTGTGTGCCTCCGTAAGGCAAAGCGCCCGTCATTATTGGTGGTTGCAACTCATCAACGGCATTCTCTTGATGCTCATTGGCTTCTTCTTTATTGAGGCCGGTTGGATTCAAAATATGGCAATGACAAGTTTTCTCACATCGCTGGCATTTATTTACTGGGGCTTCACCCTCGCAATGCTCTCCTGCGATTTGAAACCTTGTCACAGATAGAAAATTTAGTTCAGATATATAGCGTTAAGAACTTTAGCCCCGTTTGTGCCCTCGGAAAGCGAGTGCCGAACGGGGCTTTTTGCGTGTAAAAAACAAGGGGATGCGCCGTTGGGGCCGGGGAGTGGTTATTTTCGCGGGGCGATGACGCGGTCGCCGATTAGTTTTGACACCTTCTTTCGCATCTCCTGGAGCTCTTTGAGTTCTTGCATAAGTGGCTGGAGCCGGGTGATGTCGGCGTTTCCGGCCTCTTTGATGCGTTTGTTCACATCGAGTATCCGCACATAGATTATGGCGTCTTTCAGCTCGGAGAGAGCGCGGGGCACTAATTCCGAAAGCAGGTCACGTTCGGTGGGCACTTTGGCATACTTAGTGTGCACTTTGCTGAGCACATAAGGCTCTATGACTAACTCTGTGGCCAGATTGCGCACCGTGTCGTTGGGCGACGAGCACATGCGGCGCGAGAGGTAGTCGGTGGCGAAGTCTTCGAGGGCTGTATTAAATTCGAGGTCGATACGCTCGTTTAAGGCGTGTTCCATCGCAGTGATGCTCCCGATATCTTTGGCCTTAGCGCGAATTTCATCGACTCCGCGCGAAAATTCCTCGGCCCGCACTTGCAAAAGGCGTTCGCGCTCGTGCTCGAGGTCAGCCTCCCATCCGTCGGCGTTTAGCTTGCGGGCCGTGCGTAGCAGTAGGGCGGCATCCGGATTGGTGAGTTCGATGGAGTCAGATTCAAGGTCGGAGGCAATGTATTCAAGCACTGTAGCAGGCAGTGTGTTGCCCTCCTCGTCGATAAACTCGGCAAAGGGATAGTTGCCATATCGAGCTATGAGTTTCATCAGCTCAAGTTCATAGGGCCGGAGCTTTCGGGCTGTAACGGTTGCGGCAGATTCAATGGCGGAGTCGGCGGCCGGATGTGCGGGCGTTTGTGGTGTCACGGGGCTGTCGGCTTCGGGCGGAAGTGTGGCGGCAGCCTCTGAGCGTTCGCGCTCTTCGCGACTCTTCAGTGCATATTGATTGAAATATTTGCCCACTTCGCGTCGCAACACATCTTCGGCAATGAACAGCAGTTTGGAACACTCCTGGATGTAGACACTGCGCGTGATTTCGTTGGGAATCAAGGCTATGGTCTTAACCACTCGAGTGATTACTGCAGCGCGATGGGTGGGGTCGTCAGCCTTCTCGGCGAGCAGGATGCGAGCCATAAAGGTGATGAAGTCGGTCTCGTTGGCCGAGATATACTCCTCAACTTCAGACGAAGAGTGGCTTTGAGCAAATGAGTCAGGGTCCTCGCCCGGTGGAAGGAGGAGCACTTTGATGTCAAAATCCTCCTGCAGCAGCAGCTCGATGCCTCGCAGAGCCGCCTTGATGCCGGCAGCATCGGCGTCGTAGATTAGTGTGACTTTGCGTGTGAATCGTTTTATCAGCCTCACCTGCTCGATGGTGAGCGCTGTGCCCGACGATGCCACAACGTTGCACACCCCTGCCTGGTGCATCGAGATGACATCCATATATCCCTCCACTATGATACACTTACCTTCGCGGGATATGGCCTGTTTAGACTGGAAAATGCCATACAGCTCACGGCGCTTGCTGTAGATGTCGCTCTCAGGCGAGTTGACATATTTGGCTATGGTTTTTTCCTTGCGCACTGTGCGTCCGCCGAAGGCCAC
>JAFLRW010000146.1 GCA_022511285.1 Duncaniella sp. | reverse complement strand
CCTATCTGCTCATTGATGCGGCCATGACCACCAAGACCCCTCCCGGCGGCCCGGCCATACTAGGAGTGAGTGAGATTGAGACCAAGAGTGTGCTCGACGACCTCGTGAAAGCCGAAGCCATCAAGAAATGGCGTCTTCAGGTGGTGCACCACGATTCGCCCGACCGCCGCGGCGTCGACGTGGGTCTGCTTTACAATCCGCGCTACTTCAAGGTGCTCGATGTCACTAACCACACTCTGCGCATTCCGGGCAACGAGAGCTTCCGCACCCGCGACCAGATGTGTGTCACCGGCATCCTCGGAGGCGACACGCTGAGTGTCATCGTCAACCATTGGCCCTCGCGCCTCGGAGGGCAGGAGCGCTCGAGCTATCTGCGCGAGGCTGCCGCCGACCTGAGCAAACACATAGCCGACTCCCTCTGGGCCATCCGCCCCAATCAGGGTGTGATAGTGATGGGCGACCTCAACGACGACCCCATGGACCGCTCCTGCGCCGTGAATCTCGGCGCCAAAAAGGAGATGAAGGGGGTTGAGCCCCACTCGTTCTTCAATCCCTGGTGGAAGATGCTCGACCGCGGCATCGGCACGTTGGCCTACAGGAGCCAGTGGAATCTGTTTGACCAGATTATAGTGTCAGGCACACTGCTCGAACAGAACTGCGGCAACGCCCTGCACTATTGGAAATGTCAGGTCAACAACTTTGACTTCCTCATTGACCGTCAAGGCTCTCGTCAGGGCTATCCGAAGCGCACCTACTCAGCCGGACAGTGGCTCAACGGATATTCCGACCACTTCCCCACCGAAGTGTTCCTGATAAAAGAAAAGTAAAAATGGCCGACGGAGCAAAGAAACCACCCTTCGTCATCACCATCGGGCGCCAGTTTGGCAGCGGCGGGCGAGAGCTGGCCCGCGCATTGGCCCGAGACCTTGGCATAGATTACTATGACAAGGAGTTGTTGGCTGAAGCCGCCAAGAGAGCCGGCGTCAATCCTCGCTATTTTGAAGAGACTGACGAACGGTTCCCGAAGTTTCTTCACGGCCTGTTCTCTTTCGCAATGGGGGTCACTCCAATGTGTTATTACACCGGAGCGTCGTCAATCACTGACGACGGACTGTATAAGGCTGTGAGCGACTTTCTGCTGCAGCGAGCCGAAGAGAGCTCGTTTGTGGTGGTGGGACGCACGGCCGACTATATTCTGCGCCACCACCCGAGAGTGGTCAACGTCTTTGTCCACGCCCCGGTGGAGGAGTGTGTGCGCCGCATCACACGCCGCGCCGATGCCATCTCGGCGGAAAAAGCCGAAGCGATGGCCAACCGCATAAACAAGTGGAGGGCTGACTATTACAACTTCTTCACCGACAAGCGCTGGGGAGCGGCTGACAGCTATCACATCACTCTCGACTCCTCCGCCTTGCCCATTGAGGGTTGTGCGGAGATTGTGAAGCAATATCTGCGACTCAAAGATTATATCTAAGACACAACAATCAAACCCTGAAAATCACAATTCAACAATTATCTATACTTTTATGAGAATCAAACTGTTTCTGCTACTGTTGCTGACGGCCGCACTGCCGTCGCTTGCTCAGAAGGTAGCCGGCACTGTTGTCGACACAAGCACCGGAGCCCCGATTGAAGGCGCCACAGTGATACTCGACAATCAGGGACTCACAACCGCCACGGCTCCTGACGGCACGTTTGAAATCAATGCCGCCCCCGGCGCCGACGACCTCACCGTGCTGGCCTATGGCTACAATGATTACACTCAGACCATCATCATCCCGGCAGGGAAGACTCTGAATCTGGGTGCTGTGAGAATCCAAAGTGCCAGCGTGTTCGACACATATTATGAGGAGCAGAGCGACATGCTCTTCGATCAATCCGTGCTTGAAGACGAGGAAGGAAATATGCAGACCATCGCCGCCCTGACAGGCGCGAGCGATGATATTTACTATAACTCCGCTTCCTACGACTTCCAGCCGATGCGTTTCCGTGTGCGCGGCTACGACTCAAAATACACGCAGACATACATCAACGGCATCTCGTTCAACGACCTTGCCCGCGGCCGATTCAACTACTCCACTCTCGGCGGCATGAACCGTGCGTTCCGCGACCGCACCACGGCTCTCGGGCTCGGTGCTGCCGACTTCGGTTTTGGCGACATTGGCGGTGCTTCAGACATCAACACTCTTGCCTCTCACTATGCCCCCGGCTTCAACGGCTCCGTGGCCTATACAAATTCCAACTATATGCTCCGCGCCTTGGCACAGTATTCCACAGGTCTTAACAAGCATGGTTGGGCTTTCACGGTGAGCGCCGTAGCCCGCTATGCCAACGAGGGTGTGGTGGAAGGCACCTTCTACAACTCATACGGCCTCTTTGCCTCGCTCGAAAAGGTGTTCAACGACAAACACTCCCTCAACCTCACCGTGTGGGGCGCCCCGACGCAGCGCGCTTCCAACTCGGCCACATATATCGAAGCCTACGAACTCACCGGCAACTATCTCTACAACCCCAACTGGGGCTGGCAGGACGGCAAGAAGCGCTCGGCCCGCATTGTGGAGACATTCGACCCCACTGCCGTGCTCAACTGGCTCTGGAAACCCTCGCGCAACACTACGGTCAACACCGGCCTTGCCCTCCGCGCCATAAACTACTCCACCTCCTCGCTCTCATGGTTCGACGGCCCGGACCCTCGCCCGGACTACTATCGCTACCTCCCGTCATATTATCTTGACGATAATCACCAGCCCACGGAAACCTCTGAATATTACACCAACCTGTGGCGCAACGATGAGAACGCACGCCAGCTCGACTGGGATTCGTTCTATCAGGCCAACTACCTCAACAAGATTTACGGCCGCGGCGGCGACCCCGAAAATCACGCCTCGAGCTACATACTCGAAAACCGCCACTCAAATCAGGCCGACTATGTGCTCAACTCCGTGCTCAACACTCGCCTCAACGACATTATGACCTTACAGGCAGGTGTGAGCGTCAACTACACCCGCGCACACTACTTCAAGACCATCCGCGACCTCCTTGGCGGCGAATACTGGATTGACGTCGACAAATTCAGCGAGCGCGACTTCCCCGACGACCCCAATATGCTCCAAAACGACCTGCGCAACCCCAACCGCAAGGTAGGCGTGGACGACATCTTTGACTATAACTACTATATCAACGCCCTCCAGGCCACAGCTTGGGTGCAAAACCAAATCACACTGCCACGCTGGGACATTAACTATGGCCTGAAAGTGGGCTACACTCAGTTCTACCGCGACGGCAAGATGCAGAGCGGCCGCGACCCTCTCCACTCCTACGGCAAGGGGCAGACCTACCGCTTCGACACCGGCATGCTCAAGGCCGGCGCCACATTCAAGATTGACGGCCGCAACTACCTCCAGGCCCACGCTTCATACGGCACACAGGCTCCCCTCTTCGAGTATGCCTACATCTCTCCGCGCTATAAGGCAAAGGCTATCGACGGACTTGAGAACGAGCGCATCCTCTCGGGCGACATCTCTTATATCTGGAACTACCGCCGTTTCCGCGGTGCCGTCACCGGCTACTGGACCAACATGTATGACCAGACGGAGCGCACATCGTTCTACGACGACCAGTTTGCCACCTATATGAACTATGTGCTCAAAAATGTAAACACCACCTACAAAGGCATCGAGATTGGCATGGCATATAAAATCACCCCCTCGCTCACAGCCTCTCTCGCCGCAACATTTGCTCGCTATCAGTATAAGAATCGCCCCACAGGCACCCGCTCATACGAAAACAACTCTATGCCCGACACCACTCAGACCGTCTACCTGAAAAACTTCTTCGTGGGCGGCACACCTCAGAAAGCTGTCAATATCGGCATAGACTGGGCTGCTCCCAAATCGTGGTTCTTCAACATCAACGGCTCCTGGATGGGCGACGCCTACGTGAACCTCTCGCCGATTCGCCACGAAATGCTCCCCAACCTTTGGGAGAAATTCCCCACAGCCGAGGAGCTCAACGGCGCTCTGACCGATTTCATCACACAGGAGAAACTCACAGACGCCTTTGTACTGAACGCCTCGATAGGCAAGGTGGTCTACATCAATCGTAAAGTGTCGATGAACTTCAACCTCAACGTCGACAATATCCTCAACAACCGCAAGATTCAGACCTACGGTTATCAGCAGGGACGTTTCGACTACACCAACTTCGACACAGGCAAATATCCCAACAAGTATTTCTACGCCCAAGGCACCAAGGTCTATCTCAACGTGGGCATCAGATTCTAATCCCTCAACAACAAGCAATCACAACAGATGAAAGCATATAATCATATAATAGCCGCCGCCCTCGCAATGGCCTCTACCGCAGCGATGGTGAGTTGCGATGACGATTTCGACCGTCCGCCTATCGTGGTCCCCGTGGCTTCCTACGAGGCAAACACCTCGATAGCCGAGTTTAAGGATATGTTCTGGGACCTCGTGCAGAGCAATCAGTATACCAAAGTGCCTGTCAATGAGAAAGGCGATTCGATAATTCTCTCCGGTATCGTCACATCCTCCGACGCTGATGGCAATGTGTATCAACAGCTTGAGTTGCAGGATGAGAGCGGTGCCATCCACTTCGGCATCAGCATGTATGATATTCACGAAAAATACCACTACGGACAGGAGGTGCGTGTCAACGTCACCGGTATGCTCGTGGGCGGATATTCGCATCTGATGCAGATAGGAGGCCTGTATAACAACAGCCTCGG
>JAFLRW010000145.1 GCA_022511285.1 Duncaniella sp. | reverse complement strand
GAAACTCATTTACCGCCCTTGCCGTCAGGCATAAACGGTCTAAACCTGACGCGCAAACCTCTACATCGGAAATCACCCTGTCGGCCGACGGTATGACAGTAGATATGCTCTCTTCGTTTTTCTATCTGCGCACCCTGCCGTTTGACAACATGGCGATTGGCGAGTCACATACGGTCAACATTTTTTCCGGCACAAAGAAAGAATTGCTCAAAATCACATATCTCGGGAAAGAGACCATAAAAAACAACGGCAGCAATCTTGCAACATATAGCATTAACTTCACCTTTACACGCAACGGCAAGGTAAGTTCCGACCCGATATCGGCTTGGATTTCAGCAGACTCTCGCCGCATCCCCATCAAGGTGGAGGGGAGTCTCCCTGTGGGAAAAGTAAGGGCAATTTTCACCGGGCCTAACCCCTGATGAACAGACAACTACGCATACTGGCCACTACTGACCTCCACGGCCTTTTCTATCGAGGACAACAGACTCCACGCCCCCTATTCGGCTCTATTGCAGGGGTCAGAGAGTATTTCTCAGCCACACAATCTATTAAAACGAATAGCGACATTCTGCTCCTTGATGCAGGCGATTTTATGGGTGGAGGATTGCCGGCCTATCTTGCCAATAATTGCCCCGACCTGCTCTCAGAGCCTCACCTCCCGGCAAGGCTTGCGGGCGAGATAGGATATTCTGCCATGACTCCGGGCAACCACGACATTGATGCCGGGCCTGAAGCTCTCGCCCGTTATGCATCGACTCTCCCCTGCCCCCTGCTCGCAGCCAATATCATCGGAATCCCTTTCCTTAAGCCTTACACCATTTTAACCACCCCGTCAGGATTGACAGTGGCGATTGTCGGTCTTGTCACAGATACAGATACCTCGCTGGCTGCTTTCAGCGGAGCTCGACTTATTTCAATGGAGGAGGGTGCTCAATCTGCCATCCAAGCTATTAAGCACTCACCTGTGAGACCCGATTGCATCATTGCACTTGTCCACGATGGCCCTGACAGATGTGCGCATCTCGTCGAGGCGGTCGGCGATTTTGATCTTATCCTGTGTGGCCACGTCCATAAGGCATCCGGCATCAGCCGTGCAGGCCGTAGCCTTATAGTCAATCCCGGGCCTTACGCTCTGCAGATTGCCGACATTGACATCACCATATCCTCGGACCGCAAAAACATCACTGCAGCCGTCAATCCCCTGCCTGAGATTTCTGATTCTATGCCACCCTGCATCGCCGCTTATGGCGACACAGTAATCTGCCACGACGCCCTGCCTCTCACCAATCTTTTACACCGCGCCATCCTCACCGCCACAAATGCCGACATCAGTATTGTCGAGGCTTCTGATACAATCCTGCCGGAAGAGATTACTCTGGCCGACTCTTTCCGATTCCTTCCTTACGATGACCACATTATCACTATCCGGCCTGACACAAAGACTCTGAAATCCATCCTAAACAGCACATCCTCTCTATCAATCAGCGCAACCACTCCTCACATCGAGCCCAACCGGATAATTGCGATGACACATCATCTCTACACCTCTCTCCAAATTGCCACTCCGATTCACTCATATATCGACAAGCCGCTACGCTATTTCTTCCATCTATGAAAAGCCCGATAATTATCCGTAGCCGAATCGTCCCGAAAGGCATTTGCATCAATATTTTCGGCACCTTTTGGGCGCGTGACACAAGATGGATTGACAAATACGTCATTAATCACGAACGAATCCACACAGCACAGATGCGCGAACTGCTTTTCATCCCCTTCTATATCCTATATCTGATAGAGTGGTTTGTGCGCATAGTCCAATACCGTAACTGGAATATGGCCTATCTCAATATATCCTTCGAGCGCGAAGCCTACGCCAATGGCAAAAATATTATATACCTGTCATCACGCCCTCGCTTTGCCTGGATAAAATATCTCACCACTCAAAAGCCACACTAACCAAAGGAAGACACAAAATAACGCCAGACGAGCAGCATTGCTACCCGCCCGGCGTTTTATTATATGGGGTATGGATCAGACTATCAGAGAATACCCTGGGCCATCATAGCGCGAGCCACTTTCATAAAGCCGGCCACGTTGGCGCCCTTTACATAGTTGATATAACCGTCTGTCTCGGTTCCATACTTCACACACTGCTCGTGGATGTCACACATAATCTGCTTGAGTTTGGAGTCAACCTCCTCCTCAGTCCAAGAGAGTTTTTGTGAGTTCTGGGCCATCTCCAGGCCGCTCACTGATACGCCGCCGGCGTTAGCAGCCTTGCCGGGAGCGTAGAGCAGACGTGCTTTCTGGAATTCACGGATAGCATCGGGAGTCGAAGGCATATTGGCACCTTCGCTCACTGCCATACAACCACCCTCGATAAGTGCGCGGGCATCGTCGCCGTCAATCTCATTTTGTGTGGCCGAAGGCATTGCGATGTCACACTTTACACGTTGCCAGGGGCGCTCGCCTTCATAATAAGCACATCCATATTCCTCAGCAAACTCACGGATGCGGCCGCGATATATATTCTTTAACTTGAAGATATAGTCAAGCTGTTCGCGGGTCAGGCCTTCAGGCACGTGGATTGTGCCGTCGGAGTCGCTCATGCTCACCACCTTCGCACCAAGTGTCAACAACTTGTCTGCCGTATAGGTGGCCACATTGCCTGAGCCTGAGATGGCCACGGTCTTCCCCTTGATGTCAATGCCGCGTGTCTTCAGCATCTCAAGGAGGAAATACACGTTGCCATAGCCTGTGGCTTCAGGGCGAATCTTGGAACCGCCAAACTCAAGACCTTTGCCGGTAAAAGTGCCGGTAAACTCTCGAGCCATCTTCTTATATTGGCCGAACATATACCCCACTTCACGGCCACCAACACCGATATCGCCTGCAGGAACATCTGTATCCGGACCAATCTGGCGCCATAACTCCTGGATGAAAGCCTGGCAGAAGCGCATCACCTCCATATCGCTCTTGCCGCGAGGAGAAAAGTCGCTGCCTCCCTTGGCGCCACCCATGGCAAGAGTGGTCAGTGAGTTCTTGAACGTCTGTTCAAAGGCAAGAAACTTGAGAATTGAGAGATTGACCGACGAGTGGAAACGGATGCCACCTTTGTACGGGCCAATGGCATTATTATGCTGCACACGATAGCCCATATTGTTGTTGACTTTTCCCTTGTCGTCAACCCACGACACGCGGAACGCAAAGATTCTGTCAGGAATACACAGCCGCTCGATGAGGTTATAACGCTCAAACTCGGGATTGTCATTATAGACATCCTCAATGGTGGTGAGCACCTCTTCAACTGCCTGGATATACTCCGGCTCATTGGGGAAACGACGCTTCAAATCGTCAATCACTTCGATTGCTTTCATACTGTTTAATGAGTGCTTTTGATAGATGATTTTTAAAAACCGTGGCAAAATTACACATTTCCCTCGAAATCACAAAACAAATGTCAAAATTCCTCTAAAATTTCGGTTATAAACATTTTTTCTGCAGGTTCAACTGTTGTTTGAGATTGGGGTTGTTGCCCCGCAATTTTAACAATTATTGTTGAACCTGCTCTAAATTTCAATAAAATATTATATCTTTGCACGGATAAGGCGTTTATATGGCTTTTATGCAGCCAATTGAATATAAAGAACACTACGATGGAAAACAGAAACAGCGATGCGGAAAAAGCCCGACTTTCTCTTTTCGGCACTCAATTTGTGCTGGGCATGCACGACGACTGTGAAATCATTGACGAGGTCGAGGTTGGATTCAGCGAGACTTTCGAGCTGGTAATAAGGCTTAAACGCACCTGCTACGGATGGGTGGCGGAGGACTTCGAGGATACCACGTGTTGGATTGACGCTTATCTCGGACGCGAGGAGGCCTACCGCGTGTCCCGGCGTATGGGCGTACAGCTGACTGACATGCCTGGGTATATGGCCAAGCAGGCCGGCGACTACGGCGAAAATGAGATGCGAGTAACACCGCAAATGTGCTGGGAAACATTCAACGAGCTTTGCGCCATGCTTGAAGGCAACGGCGCGACACCGGCCATACGTTACAGGCACGCGCGCCTGTCCAACGGCAGGAGCTTTATTCCGTGGCATTGACTTCGCAACAAAATATTCCCCCTTCTGCCTCGATTGGCTGAAGGGGGAATGCCGATGATTACGTCATCTCATTTCTTAGCTTTCGACTTTGGCTTTGCCGATTGCGGTTCAGCGCGTTTCAAGCGCAACACCTGAGCCGAACGCGAGGGCAGATAGAGTTTTAACCACTCCCTACCTGAAGGAGCAAAAAGCGGATCGGTCTGAGTGAGATGGCTCACACTCTCATCCACATTACCATATCCTCCGTATGCCGGATTGTCAGAGGAAAGCACCACTTCATATTCGCCGGCCGGAGCGAGCACCCCATAGTCGGCAAACGATTTTGTGGGGCTGAAATTGAACACAAACACCAAGTCGCCGCGCATATAAGCCAGCACCTGGTCATCGTCCTTTTCCCACAGCTTCACCACCGGGAGCGCCTGGAAATTATAGACCCCGGAGATGGTTGCTATCATCGCGTTGTCAAAATCATTGAGATAATGATATTTGAGCTCTTGACGGTCAACAAGATCCCACTGGCGGCGGGCATATTTATAGCTCCAGCCGTTTCCTTCGCGCGGGAAATCTATCCACTCGGGATGTCCAAACTCATTGCCCATAAAGTTGAGATAACCTCCGTTGATTGTCGAAGCGGTGACGAGGCGTATCATCTTGTGAAGGGCAATAC
>JAFLRW010000144.1 GCA_022511285.1 Duncaniella sp. | reverse complement strand
GTAAGGCTCTTCGCGGCCTCCGTTGAAGAAGAAAGTGACGTGGGCATATTTTTCAGTCTCAGCTATGTGGAGCTGAGTCTTATCAAGGCCGGAAAGATATTCACCGAGGGTGTTGACCACATTTTCTTTCGGAAAGAGGATATGCAGTCCTGTGAACGATGCATCATAAGGAGTCATGCAGTAATACATAAGCCCGGGCACCACCTGCATATCCGCCTCCGGGATATCGTGCTGGGTCAGCGCTATGGTGAGCTCCTTGGCGCGGTCGTTGCGGTAGTTGAAGAAAATCACGGCGTCGCCGGGTTTAATGGTGCCGTCGACGGCTGAGTTGTGGATAGGTTTGATAAACTCATCGGTCACACCATCGTCATAACTCTGTTGCACAGCATCCACCATATTGGCAGCCTGTTTGCCCTCCCCTTTCACGAGCAGGTCGTAAGCCACCTTGACACGCTCCCATCGTTTGTCGCGGTCCATAGCATAATAACGACCTATTACAGAAGCCACCGTGCCGGCGCTCTTGGTGCAATGAGCCTGGAGTGCTTCTATAAATCCCTTGCCCGAATGGGGGTCAGTGTCGCGGCCGTCCATAAAGCAGTGGATGTAGACTCTCTCCAATCCATATACTTTGGCTATGTCGCAGAGGGCATACAGATGATCAAGCGAAGAGTGGACACCGCCATCGCTGGTCAGACCCATAAAGTGAATGGACTTGCCATTGTCGCGGGCATAGCTGAAGGCGCTGACTATTTCCGGATTTTTGAGTATCGACCCGTCGGCACACGCCTTATTAATTTTCACAAGATCTTGATACACAACACGTCCGGCACCTATGTTAAGGTGGCCCACCTCGGAATTACCCATCTGACCGTCAGGCAGACCCACATTCTCTCCCGAGGCTTGCAACTCGCTATGGGGATATGTCTTTACTAAATAATCCCAATAATCGGTTGGAGTACTGTAAATCGCATCACTTTGAGTGTGATTGCCTATGCCCCACCCGTCAAGAATTATCAACAATGCTTTCTTAGCCATAATTGTATCTTTGATGTATAATGGATAGTATTTGTTTTCCGGCCACAAAATTACAACAAATAATTGAGAATTTTTCCTTACCTTTGCACCAAATATAATCAATCGCTATGACTACTCATATTTCAGAGAGAGTGCAGGCTCTCGCCCCGTCAGCCACATTGGCAATGTCGCAAAAAAGCAACGAGCTTAAGGCTCAAGGCGTCGATGTGATAAACCTATCAGTGGGTGAGCCCGATTTTGAGACACCCGCCCACATCAAAGAGGCGGCCAAAAGGGCTATTGACGAGAATTATACGTTCTACACTCCGGTGCCGGGCTATCTGTCACTGCGCAAGGCTGTGAGCGAAAAACTGTCGCGTGAAAACGGTGTCAGCTATGCTCCGGAACAGATTGTGGTGTCAAACGGCGCCAAACAGGCCCTCTGCAATGTGATTTTAGCCACCATCAATCCCGGCGATGAAGTAATCATCCCGATGCCGGCTTGGGTGAGCTATGTAGAAATGGTAAAACTGGCTGGAGGCACTCCTGTGGCTGTCAATGCCGACATCACCCAGGATTTCAAGATTACCCCGACTCAACTCCGGACAGCAATCACCCCGGCCACGAGGATGATTTTGCTATGCTCCCCCTCCAACCCCACCGGCTCTGTCTACTCACGTCAAGAGCTTCAAGGTCTTGTCGATGTGCTTGCCGAGTATCCCGACATTATTATCCTTGCCGATGAAATTTATGAGCATATCAACTTTATAGGCTCATTCACCTCCCTGGGGTCTTTTCCCGAGACGGCAGACCGCACAGTGATTATCAACGGCGTCTCCAAGGCTTACGCTATGACAGGCTGGCGCATAGGCTATTGCGCCTGTCCGTTATGGTTGGCCAAGGCTGTCAACAAGCTACAGGGGCAATATTCATCCAACGCCTCGTCAATAGCCCAAAAGGCTGCCGAAGCGGCCTACACAGGCCCCCAGGATTGTGTCGAGGAGATGAATCGCGCCTTCGAACGCCGCCGCAATCTTGTTGTTGAGTTAGCCCGCGCCATCCCCGGGCTCGGAGTCAACTGTCCGCAGGGCGCTTTCTATCTGTTCCCTGAGGTTAGCGCCTATATTGGCAAGACTACTCCCGAGGGGAATAAGATAGCATCGTCGGCCGATCTGGCGATGTATCTGCTTGAGGTGGGCCACGTGGCCACAGTCGATGGCGGAGCCTTTGGAATGGAGGGATACATCCGCCTCAGCTATGCCACTTCCGACGACAATATCCGCGAGGCTATGGCCCGCATAGCAAATGCCCTTGCGCAACTTAAATAGCAACAGATTTTCAGCCTTTGTAAAAAATCTTCATTTTCGATTAATATATGGATTTCATTGAAGAACTCACCTGGCGCGGAATGATTCATCAGATGATGCCGGGCACAGACGAACAACTGAAAAAAGAAATGACCGTGGCCTACCTTGGCATTGACCCCACGGCCGACTCACTGCATATAGGTCACCTTGTGGGCGTGATGATGCTCAAGCATTTCCAGCGCGCCGGCCATAAGCCGATAGCTCTTGTGGGAGGCGCCACAGGTATGATTGGCGACCCCTCTATGAAGAGCCAGGAGCGCAAGCTGCTCAGCGAGGAGACCCTGCGCCACAATCAGGAGGCCATCAAAAAGCAGTTGGCCAAATTCCTTGATTTTGATTCAGACGCCCCTAACGCGGCTGAGATGGTCAACAACTACGACTGGATGAAGCAATTCTCATTCCTCGACTTCATCCGCGATGTGGGCAAGCATATCACCGTCAACTATATGATGGCCAAAGACTCTGTAAAGAAGCGCCTCAGCGGCGAGTCGCAGCAGGGCATGTCGTTCACAGAGTTCTCCTACCAGCTCTGCCAAGGCTACGACTTCCTCCACCTCTACAAGGAGAAAGGGTGTCGCCTTCAGCTGGGCGGGTCTGACCAATGGGGAAATATTACCACCGGCACCGAACTGATACGCCGCACGCTCGGCGGCGAGGCTTATGCACTCACCTGCCCGCTCATCACCAAGGCCGACGGCGGCAAGTTTGGCAAGACCGAAAGCGGAAATGTGTGGCTCGACCCCCGCTACACCTCACCATACAAGTTCTATCAATTCTGGCTCAACGTCTCAGATGCCGATGCCGAAAAATATATCAAGATTTTCACCTCGCTGACTCGCGAAGAGATTGACGAACTCGTCAAGGCTCAGGCCGAGGACCCGGGACTGCGCCCCCTGCAGAAACGCCTGGCTAAAGAGATTACCACGATGGTCCACTCTGCATCTGATTATGAGATGGCTGTTGAAGCATCGCAGATACTGTTCAGCAACAAAGCGAGCGAGACTCTGCATAAGATTGACGAGGAAACTCTCCTTTCAGTAATGGAGGGTGTGCCCCAATACGTAGTGCCCCGCTCGGCGTTCAACGGCGAGACAAAATTGGCCGACCTTTTGACCGACCTTGCTGCTGTCTTTGCCTCAAAAGGTGAGATGCGCAAGTTGGTGCAGGGGGGCGGTGTGTCAATCAACAAAGAGAAAATTGCCGATCCCTATGCCGTGGCTACTCCGGAGATGCTTATAGCCGGCAAGTATATGTTAGTGCAGCGCGGCAAGAAGAACTACTCGCTCATCCGCACCGAAGAATAACATCGGAAAACAGATATTCCCCACACCTCACCTTACACCCGTTATGCTAACACGTCTCTCTCAGCTCGTTGACGAAGCTCGGCGCCGCGGTCCGCGTCGGCTCGCTGTGGCCTATGGCCAAGACCCCCACACCCTGCGCGCCGTCAGCGATGCAGCCGCCGCAGGGATAGTAATCCCGGTCATCTATGCTGACCGCACAGTGCTTGCCGATGTTTGCGCAGAAGAAGGGATTGACGCTTCGCAGTGGGAGGTGGTCGACGTAGCCTCCGATGTTGAGGCCATCCGCACGGCTGTGGCTGATGTGGCGGCCGGCAGAGCAGACATTTTGATGAAAGGGCTGGTGAGCTCCGACAAATATCTGCGCGGAATCCTCGACAAAGAGGCCGGGCTGTTTCCACAGGGGGGATTGCTTAGCCATATCTCCGTATTTGAACTCCCGGGACGCGACCGCTTGCTCACGGTGAGCGATGTGGCAGTAATCCCTCTGCCCGATTTCAAACAGAAACTCCGACTCATCAGTTATCTTGCCGACACATCGCGCAATCTTGGAGTGGAAACACCCAAGATTGCCATCCTCGCCCCTTCGGAACAGGTGCTTGCCTCAGTGCCGTCATCGACCGACGGAGCCATTATAGCCAAGATGGCAGACCGCGGTCAGCTGGGCAATGTGATTGTCGATGGTCCGTTGGCTCTCGACACCGCACTGTTCCCCGAAGTTGTGGCGGAGAAAAAGGTAAGCGGCTCCAAAGTGGCCGGCGATGCCGACTGCCTGCTGTTCCCTAACATCGAAAGCGGAAATGTGTTTTTCAAATCAGCCACCCACCTTGCCGGAGCCGAGGTAGCAGCACTTGTGGCCGGCACTCGAGTGCCCTGTGTGCTCACATCGCGCGGCGATTCTCCGGCTTCCAAGCTCTACTCCATAGCCCTTGCCTGCATCAGCTGCAGGGGATAAAAACCTCACCACTCCCTCCTTTCATTCCAATTAACCTTGACTATCTTATGCCCCACAGGATTCTTGCCATCAATCCCGGTTCGACGTCGACCAAAATAGCCGTCTATGATGACAACACCCCTATCCTCACACAGTCTATCCGCCACA
>JAFLRW010000143.1 GCA_022511285.1 Duncaniella sp. | reverse complement strand
TTGGTCTTCAGAGATTTTTGATGTTGTGGCTTCGTGTTCCACTATCGCCGTATCGTCGAGGATATCGATATACGGGAATGTGTGTGCGCCACAGTTTGAGCCCATCAGCAACGAATCACACTGCGTGTAGTTGCGACAACCTGTGGCTCCGGGCGCCACTTTTACAAGTCCGCGATAAGAGTTTTCTGAATGGCCTGCGGATATTCCCTTGGAGACTATTGTAGAAGTAGAGTTCTTGCCTAAGTGAATCATTTTTGTGCCGGTGTCAGCCTGCTGGTAATTGCGGGTTACAGCCACAGAATAAAACTCTCCGCGAGAGTAATCACCCTTGAGAATACAGGAAGGGTATTTCCACGTGATGGCCGAGCCTGTCTCCACTTGTGTCCAAGAGAGTTTGGAGTGGTTTCCGCGACACAATCCTCGTTTGGTGACGAAATTAAACACTCCGCCGCGCCCCTCGGCATCGCCGGCATACCAATTCTGCACAGTGGAATACTTCACCTCTGCCCTATCCTCAACCACAATCTCCACTATGGCTGCGTGGAGCTGATTCTCATCACGCATCGGTGCGGTACACCCTTCGAGATACGACACGTAGGCATCATCGTCAGCCACAATCAGAGTCCGTTCAAACTGCCCGGTGCCTGCGGCATTTATACGGAAATATGTGGATAGCTCCATCGGACATCGCACCCCTTTGGGGATGTAGACAAAGGAGCCGTCGGAGAACACTGCCGAATTGAGTGCGGCATAGAAATTATCGCGATAGCTCACCACCGAACCGAGATACTTCTTCACAAGGTCAGGATAATCTTTCACTGCCTCCGAGATGGAACAGAAGATGATGCCTTTCTCGGCCAATTTCTCACGATGAGTGGTTTTAACACTTACAGAGTCCATTACGGCATCGACTGCCATCCCTGAGAGGAGTTTCTGCTCTTCTAATGGTATCCCGAGACGATTGAAAGTGTCAATCACCTGAGGATCCACCTCATCAAGACTTTTTGGGCCCTCTTTCTTCACCGGCTCGGCATAATAGCTGATGGCTTGGAAATCAATTTCCGGAACATTAAGATGCGCCCAGTGGGGCACAGTGAGAGTCTGCCAGTGGCGAAATGCCTTGAGTCTGAACTCAAGGAGCCATTCCGGCTCTCCTTTTTTGGCCGATATAAGCCGCACCACATCCTCCGAGAGCCCTTGAGGAATAATATGGGTGTCTATATCTGAGGTGAATCCATACTTATAATCGCCTGTCGTGGCCGAATTTAGTATCTCTTCACTCGATGTCTTGTTATTGTCCATAGCTGATTATTTTTGCGGGACGAGGGCTCCGACTATAGCCGGAGCTATATCGAGAATTTTCTGCACAGGCCATCCGCCACCAATTGCTGATTTGGAAGGGAGGTCAGCTTCGGGATTAATCCCCACATACACATTAAGCAGCAAACTCACCATAATAAGCACTTTGGCGATATTAAAAAGAGCTCCGCCTATGCGGTCAAGTGGACCGAGAAACACTGCCTTAACAGCCAATTTCAGCAACCGTGCGGCAAGCACTACGGCATAATATGCCACAATATATAATATAGCATACACGAGGGCTATGGTGCCAACGTGGGCCACAACATCCGATGTGCCACCCGCGGGCTCAACGATGCCAATCACAGTGGGGCCAAAGAGTCGACACACCACCACACCGGCCACCACTGCGCCTACAGACCCAAGCTGCTGGATAAAACCCTTCCAGTAGCCCCACAGGCCGGCAGCCCCGACGATGACAAGCAATATTATATCAAGCGTTTGCATTGATTATCGGCAGAGAGCTTCAAGATTAGCTGTCAGGGCTGCAATTTTTGTTGTTGCATCGGAGAGTTTCTTACGCTCGGCTTCTACCACTGCCGCAGGAGCATTGGCAACAAAGCGCTCATTGGAAAGCTTCTTTTCCACAGATGTCTTGAACCCTTCGTAGTATTTAATCTCCTTCTCTATCTTAGCTTTTTCAGCCTCAACATCTATGGTGCCAAGCAGGGGGATATTAAACTCCTTAGTGCCCACCATAAATGAAGCAGCCGCCGGGTCAGTCTCCGCCGCTGTCTCCACTGCATCAAGCAGGGCCAGACGGGCCACTACCTCTGTCAGTTCAATTCCATCTCCTATCACACGAAGAGTCAAGCGCTCCTTATTAGGGATATTGCGCTGGGCACGCACACTGCGCACTCCATTTACTATATCTTTAGCACACTCCACGGCGGCAAGCAGGGCTTTGTCCGTCTCGCCGGCCTCAGGCATAGGTGCATACATTATCGACTCTCCCTGGCGACGCTCACTCAAGTGCTGCCACAATTCCTCTGTGATAAACGGCATAAACGGGTGAAGCAGGCGAAGCAGCGAATCAAAGATGGCTATCGTTGACTCGTAGGTGGCGGCATCGATAGGCTTCTGAT
Source organism: Duncaniella sp. (assembly GCA_022511285.1). Lineage (GTDB taxonomy): Bacteria > Bacteroidota > Bacteroidia > Bacteroidales > Muribaculaceae > Duncaniella. The sequence continues at coordinate 2,366 of JAFLRW010000143.1, read as the reverse complement.
AATCAGGTTTCACCATCTCTAAATACCACGATGAAAAATCGTCGCGGAACAGGCGGTAGGTGGACATAAGAGCCTCTGAAATACGGAATTTCTCAAAGAGGTCGTTTATCTCGGCCACAGTCTCTGAAATCTTGGAATTAATCCATTTCACAGCTGTGGCTGCATACTCAGGTTGAGCTATCGAGGCATCAACCTGCCATCCCTTGACGAGACGGAAAGCATTCCAAATCTTATTGCAGAAATTACGTCCGTTCTCGCACAACTGCTCGTCAAACATAATATCATTGCCGGCCGGGGCGCAAAGCATCATTCCCATACGCACTCCGTCTGCACCAAATTGGTCAATGAGGTCGAGCGGGTCGGGAGAATTACCGAGCGATTTCGACATCTTTCGTCCCAACTTATCGCGGACAATGCCTGTAAAATAGACGTTGCGGAACGGCTCCTTGCCCACATACTCATATCCGGCCATAATCATACGCGCCACCCAGAAGAAGATAATATCCGGGCCGGTGACAAGAGTGGATGTGGGGTAATAATATGATATTTCCTCATTGCCGGGGTTATTGATACCATCAAAGAGCGTGATGGGCCATAGCCACGATGAGAACCAAGTGTCAAGAGCGCCCTCATCCTGGCGCAAATCGGCAGCAGTGAGCGCGCCACATCCGGGCAATGCGTTAACCTTAGCAAGGGCTTTTGCTGCATCCTCGGCCACTACGAATTTCTCCTCACCATCAGTCGGATCAGTGTAATACCAGGCAGGAATTCTATGTCCCCACCACAACTGACGCGATATACACCAGTCTTGAATGTTTTCAAGCCAATTGCGATATGTTGTCTTATACTTCTCAGGCACAAATCTGATGATATTCTCAATCACCGGTGAGAGCGAAATGTCAGCAAAATGACTCATCTTCACAAACCACTGCAACGACAGACGTGGCTCAATAGGCACTTTGGTGCGCTCTGACAGGCCTATATTATTAGTATAATCCTCAACCTTCTCAAGCAGACCGGCTTTAGCAAGATCCTCAGAGATAGCACGACGGCAGTCAAAGCGGTCCATTCCGACATACATCCCGGCACACTCCGCCACTGTGGCATCATCATTGAATATGTCTATCACCTCGAGATTATGCTTCTTGCCGAGCATCTCATCGTTCTTATCGTGGGCTGGAGTCACTTTCAGACAGCCGGTACCGAATTCGATATCAACATACCTATCCTCAATGACCGGAATCTCTCTGCCCACCAAAGGCACGATAACTCGCTTCCCTTTCAGCCAAGTGTTCTTGGGGTCCTTAGGATTGATACACATCGCCGTATCACCCATAATAGTCTCAGGGCGGGTGGTGGCTACCACGGCGTAGTGGCGGCCCTCGGCATCGGTGTGAATCACCTCACCCTCGGCAGGAGTGCGATCAAGAGTCTGTCCGGGAGCCAGATAATAGCGCAGATAGTATAGTTTGCTCTGCTCTTGCTCAAAGAACACTTCATCGTCAGAGATAGCCGTGAGATTCTGAGGATCCCAGTTCACCATACGTAGGCCGCGATAGATAAGCCCCTTGTCATAAAGGTCACAGAACACTTTTGTAACAGCCTTTGAACGATCTTCGTCCATAGTGAAGGCCGTGCGGTCCCAGTCACACGAAGCGCCTAATTTGCGCAACTGGCTGAGAATAATCCCGCCATGCTTGTGTGTCCAATCCCAGGCGTGTTCCAAAAACTGCTCACGCGTCAAGTCGGTCTTCTTTATCCCTTCTGCGGCGAGCTTCCCTATCACTTTTGTCTCCGTAGAAATAGATGCATGATCCGTTCCCGGCACCCAAAGGGCATTCTTGCCCATCATGCGGGCTCGTCGCACAAGAATATCTTGAATCGTATTATTGAGCATATGGCCCATATGAAGCACTCCGGTCACATTGGGCGGGGGTATCACTATTGTATAAGGCTCACGGCCGTCGGGCTCGGAGTGAAACAGACGATTGTCCATCCAATAGGCATACCATTTGTCCTCCACCGCTCTCGGGTCATACTTCGAAGCTAATTCTTCCATCTGTAAGGGTATAATTTGGGAAATTTTAGTGCAAAATTACAAAAATTCTTCCGAAATTTTCACTATTTTTGCAAAACATAAATCCCAGCCCCTTATTTTCTAATTATTTCCGATAGATTCCCTGCACAGCCCCGGGCTTACAGGGAATCTCTTTTGCATTTTTAGGAGCTTGGCGCTATAATCGGCATTATCGCACCATTTTGGCCATACGGCGGTTGTAACTTTGCAGAGTAAATCATAAATCCCTCAAAGCTATGCAACAACTCCCCGTGTCTGACCGCGCCTTCGGGCGCCTGCTCAAGGAAGC
>JAFLRW010000142.1 GCA_022511285.1 Duncaniella sp. | reverse complement strand
AAAAGGCACAATCGATTGGAAAAAAATTCCGCTTCTCTCTAATTTCGACCTTCTGCCGTAAATCCTTGTCTTTTCGATATAGAGTGCTTGACCGTACTTTTGCAAAGTACATTCAAGCACTTTTTATATGCAGACAATCTCACTCAATCTCATTGTGCCGGAAAGGTGGGAAGACCTTTCCGATAAACAGCTTCGTTACGTTTATCAACTCATTGCCGACGAGTTCAACTCTGACGAGCTGAAAACACTTTGCTTGCTCAAATGGAGCAATCTTAAAGTGATAGGTCGCCAAGATAACGGCTCTTTCTTGCTCAAAAAGGGCAATATCCTTTTCGAGCTTACTCCGCTGACCCTCGCCGAGCTGCTTCCGCACCTCGATTGGCTCGCTTCCATTCCGACCTATCCCGTCAGGCTTTCCAAAATCAACCGTTGCCACGCACTCCCAGCTGACTTCTCCGAAGTGCCGTTTGAAAAGTTCCTCATTGCCGATAACCTCTATCAAGGTTATCTCGCAACACAGGACGACTCTCTGCTCGATGAACTTGCAGGAGTCCTTTATGGTAAGGTTATCAACCTAAAACCTTACGAGCGCATCTCAGTATTCTACTGGATGGCTTCGCTCAAAGATTTCTTTTCGCGTCGATACGCCGAATTCTTCCAACCGATGGCCGCAAGTGCCGACGGCAACTTGCTCGGCTCGCCTACGGCGACGGTGGAAGAAGCTATGAACGCACAAATCCGTGCGCTCACAAAGGGCGACATTACGAAGGAGGGTGAAATTCTTTCGCTCGATACTTGGCGAGCCCTCACGGAGCTTAACGCCCAGGCGAAAGAATATCGGGAACTTAACTCAAAAATCAATTCAAAATGACTTCTGAATTAAAAGGTGTATGGAACGCCACCGGCTTTTTTGAAAGACTCACTGAAGAAAATCTCCTTGCCCGTCAGGAAAACTTCATTTTCTGCCGTGTGTCCGGACTTGACGGCTTCGAGGAAGCCATCGCAAATATGCAACAGCACTCCGCTTTTGTCTGCGTTTCGGATATAGCCGACGGCTATACCGACCTCAATAACACGCCGAGAACTCGCCGTGTCAAAACCGTGTTCCTCGCCATGCGACACGCCGCAGACGATATGGAAGCTCGGACGGAGTGCATGGAGATTTTGCGTGAGCTGTTCCGGCAATTTATGTCAAGACTTCTTCCTGAAAAAGTGCGGCTCGAAGAAAATTGCATTTATCTTGACCCCCGTATTTCATTTACGGAGATTGACCGCTACTTTTTCAGCGGCGCGGCTTGCGCCTATTTCCAAATTGCCGTCGATGTCTATACCGATTTAAGATATAATCCTGATGAGTGGAACAACGGATAGGAACACGGAAGAGCGACGGAAGTATGTAGCCGCGTTCAACGCCACCATGATTAAGATATGGCGCGAGCAAATAACTTTGCTCGGTGTCGTTGATACGGGGGCGTTGTACCGCTCAACGCTTGCCGTGCGTACCAATATGGACGGCAAGGTTACTTCCGTCACTCTCGAACAATCGTTCAATACCTACGGCTTGTTTGTCGATTACGGCACCGGCTCAAATACGCCTCGCGGTAATCCGGGAGACATCGGCAGGGATAATCGACGCAAGCGTCGCCGATGGTTTTCCCGAAAACATTACGCCTCGGTTATGAACATTCGTGAGTTCTTCGCCGACAGCCTCGGCAAAGAAGCTGCCAACGTCATATCAAACGCCCTGACAAGGGACTTGTCGAAGCGGTTTGCCACTTGAAAAGGTGTCTTTTCAGAGGCAAACTTGTAACCATAATTTTGTGCAAAAGTTCACAAGATTATGGCTATTGACGTTAAATCCGTTTCCCAACTCATAACTGAGTTTCGCGCCCTGCAAAGCAAGGACGCTGTTTCTCCCGAATCGCTCGGCTACATTCTCCAGAGAATTGCCGACCTCCTTGCAACTGCCGGTACTTCGGAGACCATAGAGCAGTTGCAGAAACTCCTTGAAGGTCTGAAGACCGCAGGACTCGCCCTGACTGGCATCGACCAAGGACAAGCCGACCGCAATCACATCTACGCCACAAAAAAATTTGTGGATATGTCAACCGGGGCTAACGCCACCAGTACAGGCATTTTCATACAACAGGCCACGACCGAACGAGCCGGTGCTATGCGAGCGCAACAGGTCGTTGACCTTAACACGGCTCGAAACAACATTAACGGCGTAATTCTCCCGAAGCTCGATACGCACGACAACGCCATTGTCGCTTTGCAGTCGCTTCTCGGCATTGGTGACGGCAGCGCGATTACTAATGTTGTAAACGCCTCGCAGATTTCTTGCCTGGTCGTGGATGGTATGCTCAAAATCAAGGGAGCGAGCAAGCTCGTCGAAGCCGGATATGTCCCTTATCTGTTCCGTTGGACCCGAAAACGCAATCATTACCACGACAAATACCGTCCGGAGGACAAGATAGGCAAGAAATATTGTGCCAAAACCAAAGGCTGGCACTTGTACGGCTCGTGCTATTCGGTTGATTTATCAATCAACAACATTCTCAGCTTTTCGACCAACTCTCATTTCGAGCAGGCTAACGAAGCCGACGGCTATTCTCCGTTGCCCGACGCTCTTGTGAGAATACACAATCGCAAAGATGGCCGAAAGTCCATCGGTTGGGGTCGGTCAACTATCGACTTGGGAACTCCCGGAAATCCTTATAAACAACGCATGATACGTCTGCGGTTTGCCGTTGGCTTCGCCAAAAAGATTGAACCGAACAAAGTTCCAATCACTCCGGCAAACCTTGTCAGCTCGCTTGCCGAGTTCTCAATCGTCTATAATCCCATTTCTCAAAGATTTTATTTCTCCAAATGATACCCCCATAAAAAAGATAGCCCTCGCAAGCGAGGGAAAGCTATCATTTATGCAACGCTCCGATAGCCTGGCAAAGCCGGTAAAGCTATCACGCATACTTCGCACCGATAGCCTGGGCGAACCCGGTAAAAGCTATCACGCATACCGAAAGAGGTGTCCGATTCATTTAGCTTGGCTTCACTTGCGTCAGAGGTGTCCGGGTCTTTGAACTTGGCTTCACATTTCTTCCACAAAGATAGTCGTTTTATTTCTATCTCACAACTATTTACAAAGAAAAATTACAGCGATAATTTAATATCTAACAATATAAAATTCTCTCAATATGAACCTTCAAAAGCACAAACCTACGCTTCAGCTTTTAGCCGCGATTTTCCTCATTGCCATTGGAGCGGCGCTGTTGATTACAGGCTTCATCGTGCCACCGTCGGGAGAAATCCACAATTCAGTCCTTATCGCCTTCGGCGAGATACTGACTTTCGCCGGGGCACTATTCGGAATTGATTATAAGTACCGCTATAACAATAAAGACAATGAGAAAAATTGAGAAAATCATTATTCATTGCTCGGCCACGCCCGAGGGCAAGGATTACACGGTCGCTCAAATCCGCGACTGGCACGTGAGAGGTAACGGTTGGTCCGACATCGGCTATCACTTTGTCATAGACCGATACGGAGTAGTCCACAAGGGACGCTCCGTTGAGAAAATCGGAGCCCATACCAAAGGGCAGAACGCCCGGTCAATCGGCATTTGCCTGATTGGTGGTATGGACGCAGAGAATAAACGTCCGAAGGACACTCGCACTCCGGCGCAGCGCGTCGCGCTCGTCAATCTCGTTAAGGAGCTGAAAGCAACCTATGGCGAGAACGTAACCGTTCACGGCCATAACGAGTTTGCCGCTAAAGCCTGTCCCTCGTTCAACGTGCAAACAGACCCCGACTTATGCGCTCTCTGATTTATTATATCATATTGCCGACGTTAGCAATATGTTCGTGTCGCTCCAACAAGGATGTTGTCGTCGATAACTCATTACAGACCGACTCTGTCGCTCGCTCTGAAACTCACCGCACAATCGCCTCGATTGATTCGCTGATTAGACATACTGACTTTAGCTTCGACACCCTGAAAGTCAGTATCGAGCGACCTTCGTTAATCGCCGACGTGCCGCCGGAGATTATTCGCCTTACGGCCATCAAAGGGCGTCTCATTGATCGCCGAAAGTTGGAACATAACCAAGTCGAAGACTACAACCGTCTCGATACGGTGGCTTATAAGCAATCTGCGGTTGAGTCATCGACAGAACATTCGGCAACGACACGCCTATATAATCCGCCTAACGGCACAGCCGTTGTCATAGTCGCAATTATTCTAATTGCCATTCTCATATACATCTTCCGCAGGAAACAGTAGCTTTTTTCATTAGTAATCTGCGACGCGGGCAGTCCGGGAGGATTGTTCGCGTTCATCTTTTATCGACCCCACCCGGAGTGAAGAAAATGCCGACTGATACGAACCTTGCTCCATAATCCGATGGCTGCCTATATCCTCACAAGTCCGGAGCATTTGTGGTCGAGGCTCCACTTTACCGCGACACCTACACAAGTTCCGGTGTCGTGGCCGGTCCGCATTCGACTACAAACCGGCTCGGAGCTGCCGTAACATAGATTGTGAACTTCTCGGCAGACTGTTCGCTGTTCCTGAAACCTACACTGGCTCCGGTGTCAGGGCGGTCTGCTGAAAAGCACACAAACTATTCGGCAAGCCGCACGGCAACCTCGCCTTGCTTTTCCCGACTCATAAGGACAGGCCTCTACATCGTGTTCCTCCACTTCGGCGCGAGCCGACATTTCCTGCGCTCCTTCCCACCCACAGAGGAATGATGAACGCAAACATCCTCTTTCGGACTGCTATATTTCGCCTCACGGCTCCTTTCATTTATCGCCGTTGCCAATGATGTGTCTGCCG
>JAFLRW010000141.1 GCA_022511285.1 Duncaniella sp. | reverse complement strand
GACGTGTGGAATATCGTGCCGAGAATAACGGCCTCTTTCGCAATGGCCGACTTGTGGTGATGATAAATCAGAACTCCGCATCGGCAAGCGAGATTCTTGCAGGGGCTGTGCAGGATAATGACCGCGGAGTCATAGTGGGGCGCCGCTCGTTTGGCAAAGGGTTGGTGCAGAGACCATTCCCATTTCCGGACGGTTCAATGATACGCCTGACGGTGTCGAGATATTACACCCCATCGGGACGTTGTATTCAGAAACCTTACAGTAGCGGCGATGACTCGGACTATCGCCACGATCTGATGAATAGATATGAGTCGGGCGAACTTTCGAGCGCCGATTCAATCCACTTTGCCGATTCCCTGCGCTGCACCACGTTGCGTCTCGGCCGTCCGGTCTACGGAGGAGGAGGCATTATGCCTGACAGCTTTGTGGCTATTGACACCACGATGTATACCAGATATTATCGCGACATTGTGGCCAAGGGAGTGCTCAATCGGTATTGCCTTGAGTATGTGATGTCAGGCCGTCAGCTGCTCAAAAAACTGTATCCCGACGAGGATACCTTTGTCGGCAACTTTGTAGTGACGCCTGAAATGCTTGTCGAACTGCAATCGGAGGCTGAGCGCGACAGTATCGCTTTTGACAACGAACAATATCAGCAATCGCTTCCGCTGATAGAGGCAAATATCAAGGGATTGATAGGGCGCGACCTCTACGGCCAGTCCACATATTATCGTGTGGTCAACCGTAATAACCCAATCTTCCTTGCAGCCATTGATATTATCACAGATCCCGAACGTTACAACAAATATCTCTCCACTCCCAATTTGAAATGACGAACGGACGGTGTCGGGGGGCTCGGCATTATCGCTCCATTTTGGCTGTAGAGCGGTTGTAACTTTGCGGAGTAAATCATAGTTTGCGGACTATTTTGATGCGGTTGCCTTGTTTTCTCCACTGATAGTTTGGTAATCAGAAGAAAAAAACGTACCTTTGCAAAGTTTTTCTAACAACACTCGCTGTGGGAAAGTTTTCAGAATTTCGCCTCTCGTTAAAGACAATGTCGGAGGGGACACATGAGTTCTCGTATCATCTTGATAAACAGTTCTTCATCAATATGGAGAGCACTGATATACATGATGCGGATCTTAATGTGGCTCTGACGGTGACCCTTAAGCACGACCTTTACCGGCTCGATTTCAAAGTCACCGGAAATGTCACGCTGCTGTGCGATCGCTGTCTTGACGACTTGATATTCCCGATTGACGCCACTTATACAATCAGTGTCAAGTTTGGAGACGATTATTCAGAGACTGACGATCTGCTTGTCATCCCTTACTCGAATCCTTCGCTCAACGTGTCATATATGATTTATGACACAGCCTCGCTCGCCATACCCTTGAAACATGTCCATCCGGCGGGCAAATGCAACAGGGCTATGAGCGCACTGCTGCGTAAACATCGGGCGGTGAAAGAGGATGAGGATACAGAGTTGGCTGAGCAGTTGATGGACGAGATGGAGGCTATGGACTCCGAGCCCGACAATAACAACGACTCAATGCCGGATTGATTCTCCTTCCGGCTATAACATACAAAAAAATAAAAATAAAATTCATATCAAATAAGCTATGGCACATCCTAAACGAAAACAATCTAAGACCCGCACAGCTAAGCGTCGCACTCACGACAAGGCAGTTGTCCCCACCTTGGCTGTATGCCCTCATTGCGGAGCCTGGCATCTCTATCACACCGTATGCGGTGAGTGTGGCTACTATCGTGGCCGCGTAGCTATCGAAAAGGCAGCTGCAGTCTAATCAAGTCTGACTGAATCACTCACCGTTGCAGCTGACAAACCCTCGGACTGACGAGGCTGAATCGGCTGTCAAACACGGCAATCGGTATGGCTCAATCCCCTACACAGGATAGAGGGGAAGCCACATCGGTGTGTGATTTTATACACTTTATTCTAACCCCGCTTCACCCTATCTCCCAATGCTCAACGCACGAATATCCGGCATAGCCGCATACACGCCAGACGACATCCTTGACAACGAAATGCTCTCGAAGATGGTCGACACTAACGACGAGTGGATCACCACTCGCGTTGGCATCAAGCGCCGCCATATCCTCCGCGAGGAAGGCAAGGGCTCATCATATCTCGGCATTCAGGCTGTTAATCAGCTTCTTGAACAGACCGGGACAAAACCTGAGGATGTAGAACTTATTATCTGCGCCACCTCTAATCCCGACTATCGTTTCCCGGCCACCGCTTCGGTTATTGCTTATCAGACTGGGCTGACCGGTGCGTATGCATACGATATCCAAGCTGCTTGTGCAGGCTTTATTGTAGCTTTGCAGGACGCAGCCGCTTACATCCGTTCCGGACTTCGCAAGAAAGTAGTGGTGGTGGCAGCCGAGAAGATGTCGTCAATGGTCAACTATGAGGACCGCGCCACCTGCACACTATTTGGTGATGGTGCAGCCGCAGTTCTCGTGGAGCCCACTGAAGAGGAGGGTATGGGTGTGCGCGACGGTATTTTCCACACCGACGGCCAGGGCCTTGAACACTTGGTGATGCTTGGAGGCGGCTCTGTCCTCCCTGCCACCGAGCAGACTGTGCGTGAAGGCAAGCACTTCCTTTTCCAGGACGGTCGTAACGTGTATAAGAATGCCGTAACAGATATGTATACCGCCACTCTCGACCTTATGGAGCGCAACTCTCTCACGGTTGATGCCATAGATTGGTTCATCCCCCATCAGGCCAATCTTCGCATCATCGAGGCGGTGGGTTCTCGTCTCGGCATTGACCCGGCCAAGGTGCTCGTGAATATTGAGGAATATGGCAATACTTCGGCAGCGTCTATTCCCATCTGCCTGAATCAGTACAAAGATCGCCTCAAAAAGGGTGACAAACTGGTGCTTACAGCAATGTATCTCATCTGGGATATGTAATTGTGTCAGCACCTCATAGAAAAATATCATACGGAAATAGCATCTTTTTGGGTGCTATTTTTGTTATATAGAGAAAAATTGCCTGTCAACAATATGGAAGAACTAACTCATAAAGCCGGATTTGTCAATATCGTTGGCAATCCCAATGTGGGCAAATCCACTCTGATGAACGACCTCGTCGGTGAAAGAATCAGTATCATCACTTCGAAGGCTCAGACCACACGCCATCGTATTATGGGCATTGTCAACACGCCTGACTATCAGATAGTGTTTTCCGACACTCCGGGGGTGCTTCAACCTAAATATAAGCTTCAGGAATCAATGCTCAGCTTCTCGGAAGGTGCTCTCACGGATGCTGATGTTCTTGTCTATGTCACTGACGTGGTGGAGAATCCATCCAAAAATTCTGATTTTCTGACCAAGGTGGCGAAGGAGCAGATGCCGCTGCTGTTAGTGATTAATAAAATTGACCTTGTTAAAAGCCAGGCCGAACTCGAATCGCTTATAGACAGTTGGAAGCAAGTTCTTCCGAGGGCGGAGGTGTTTCCTGTTTCAGCCAAGGAGCATTTCAATGTGAGCAATCTGATGGCGCGCATCGTAGAGCTGCTTCCGGTCTCGCCTCCATTCTTCGGCAAGGATGCGCTCACCGACAAGCCGGCCCGCTTTTTTGTCACAGAAATCATTCGTGAGAAAATTCTGCTGCTCTACGAGAAGGAGATACCTTACTCTGTAGAGGTGATAGTGGAAAAGTTTGAGGAAAAGGAATCTTCTATCCACATTATGGCGGTTATCTTTGTGGAACGTGAATCGCAAAAAGGGATAATCATTGGCCACAAGGGCGATAAAATCAAAAAAGTGGGTATGGAAGCACGCAAAGATATCCAGCAGTTTTTTGGGAAAAACGTTTTCCTGGAACTATTTGTAAAAGTAGAGCCCGATTGGCGCAACCGCGAAAACAAACTGCGCACATTCGGCTACATCGAATAGCCAACCGCCAGCAGTTAATCTCCTCGTCCACCTCTGCCACAGCTCGCCTCACCGGCGTAAGCTCCCCCCGGTAGACACTAAAAAATACGCATCAGCGCATGTACTGCTCTTTGTTCTTAATCGAGGGGTAACCATCTTGGGCCGTGCCACGGCTCCTCAACTGTTCAGTCAAAATTTAGCTTGATATCAAGGCAAGATACCCCGACTGAGGCCGAGGAGCGGTGCGACGAACGGCTGGTGTCGGGGGGCCAAGAGCCCTCCATAATAACCTACCACGGAGTGGTTGCACTCTTGCCCTGAAAAATATTGCAAACACTAATCGGCATTATCGCACCATTTTGGCAGTGGGGTGGTTGTAACTTTGCGGAGTAAATCATAAATCCCTCAAAGCTATGCAATAACTCCCTGTGTCAGACCGCGCCTTCGGGCGCCTGCTCAAGAAAGCCATCCTTCTCACATCCTGCCACGTCACCCTTCTGTCCATCCTGCGCTATGCCGAGACCCACTCTGCCGACGGAATCGACCTCTCCGCCCTCGACCTCCGAGCTTGGTAGGCTATGAAACTGCGCATCGACTCCGCCGCCCGCGCTCCGCTTCGGCCCGTGCTGCAGCCGCCCGCCGCAAGTCCAATCCCAACTCCAAGCCGATGCCTCGCCTGGGATGGAGCCTTCGTCTGCCCCGGCTCCGATGATGACGACTACAACCCCCTCGACGCTTACTGTGTAGACTGATCTGCGGTGTAGATTGCTAACCTTGTGAGGCAATTGCCTTGGAATGACTATTGTATTCTTGTAATAAATTTTATACCTTTGTATCCACTAAATATCTGATATTATGAAGAAAAAACTCATTATTTCTTTAATCACACTGATTACAATCCTGTGTTCAGCATTCTCTGTGTCTGCACAATCTTTTATTGTTAGTGATGTTCAATTTGGTTCAGATGTATCTGAGGATAAAAAACAAAGAGCCTTAAAAGAATGGTTAGGTG
>JAFLRW010000140.1 GCA_022511285.1 Duncaniella sp. | reverse complement strand
CCGTGCATCGCCACAACGCCCTGCTGAAAGCCTCTATAATGTCGGCCACCAACTGCCATCGTCTTGGAGCCAACGAGGCGCCCCCGGCCATCATCTCAATCTTTGCCGGCGCCCAGCTGAGCGAGATTCTCAATAAGATTAAGAATTCTGACAAGGATGAGCTTATTGCTCTTGCCGGCAAGGAGGAGTTGAGCCTCGGTGTGGCGCAGATTCCCGACCTGATGATTGACGCCACTGACCGCAACCGCACTTCGCCTTTTGCCTTCACCGGCAACCGATTTGAATTCCGTGCCGTAGGCTCCAGCGCTAACTGTGCCTCGGCAATGATAGCGCTCAATGCCGCTGTGGCTGAGCAGCTCGCAGATTTCAAAAACAAGGTGGATTCGCGTCTCGATGCCGGAGAGGGGCTTGACCACGCCCTGCTGGCCGAGATAAAAGCTCTGTTGCTCTACTCCGAGCCCATCCATTTCGATGGCAACGGTTATTCCGATGAATGGAAAGAGGCAGAGCGCCGCGGCCTTGACTGCGAGACAAATCCCGCGCTGATATTCGATGCCTACCTGCGTCCGTCGTCAATCGAGATGTTCCGCAAGACAGGTGTGATGACCCACGTTGAGCTCGAGGCGCGCAACGAGGTGAAATGGGAAATGTACACCAAGAAAGTGCAGATTGAGGCTCGTGTGCTCGGCGACCTCGCCATCAACCATATCATCCCCGTGGCCACACGCTATCTTTCAATCCTGCTCGACAATATGGTGAAAATACGCCAGCTCTTCCCCGGCGAGAAAGGGGAGCAGCTCTCCGCCCAGGATGCCTCCACTGTTGAGACTATTATGAGCCACGTCTCGGCCATCAAGACAGAAGTGGCCAAGATGGTTGACGCCCGCAAGGCCGCTAACAAGATTGAGAGTGAGCGCGAAAAGGCTTTGGCCTACTCGCTCAATGTGGCCCCCTGTCTCGACACTGTGCGCTATCATATTGACAAACTTGAGCTGATGGTCGACAACGAGATGTGGCCTCTGCCCAAGTATCGTGAACTGCTGTTCATACGCTGACGCTCTCATGGCTGAACCCTATTTTGATACCCCTCGACGACCTGTCGGGGGGTATTGTCTCCCTTAAACAGAATCGCTGATATGTCGAAATCGCTTGAAAAGCTCTGGAATGCCGATTTTTGCCGCGCTATGGCGGGAAATTTTATGCTTTTCTTTTCGTTCTATCTCCTCACCCCGCTGCTCCCCATCTATCTTGACACTCAATTCGGTGCGGATAAAGACCTGATAGGATTAGTTTTGTCGGGCTATGTCGTGGCTGCGCTTGTTGTGCGTCCGTTCAGTGGCTTCATAGTCGACTCGTTTGACCGCAAGCGGGTGTTGATACTCTGTTTTTTCTTTTTCTTTATCTGCTTCACCGGCTATATAGGAGCCGGGACTATACTGATGTTTGCCATAGTGCGCACCCTTCACGGACTGCCGTTTGGTGCCACTACAGTGGCTAATTCCACAGTGGCTATTGATGTGCTCCCCTCGTCGCGCCGCAATGAGGGGGCGGGATTCTATGGCCTTTCCAATAATCTCGCTATGGCGATAGCTCCCTCGGCCGGAATATGGATTTATGGAGCTACGGATAATTTCACCCTTCTCTTCTGGATATCCCTCGCCGTGGCCTTTGCCGGCCTGCTGTGTGCCACAAGCATCCGCACCCGTCCGCGTGAGCCGCGCTCCGGGCGCCCTCACCTGAGCATGGACCACTTCTTTCTGACTCGCGCCTGGCTGATGGCTGTCAATATAGCTCTCTTCGGACTCTGCTGGGGAGTGATGAGCAACTATGTGGCCATTTATGCCAAAGAGGTGCTTGGCATCACCGAGGGGACAGGCGTATTCTTTGCTCTGCTCTCCATAGGCCTTGTGGTGTCGCGCCTGTATGGCGTGAAGTCGTTGCGCCGAGGACGCCTCACGGAGAATGCTCTCGAGGGCGCTTGTGTCAGCGCTGTGGCTTTCACTCTGTTTGCTCTTGTCAAGGAGCCGTGGGCGTTCTATCTCTCGGCCGTGATGATAGGGCTTGGTAACGGGCGTATGTATCCGGCTTTTCTGAATATGTTTATCTCTGTGGCGCGCCACGACCAGCGCGGCACAGCCAACTCATCTATTCTCACCTCGTGGGATGTGGGGATGGGAGTCGGCATCTTGGCCGGTGGAGTCCTTGTGGAGTATGCCGGCTATTCAGCTGCCTTTTGGGTCACTGCCGCATCGCAGATTTCCGGAGCGCTGTTGCTGTTCTTTTTCACCCGCAGGTTTTTCCTGGAACGCCGTCTTGAGTGACGGATTGAGATACTGCCCTTTGGAGCGGGTGGCTTTGCCGTAGTCCACGGCATGGACCGGGCAAACGTGATAGCAGGCGAGACATCCGGCACAGTTTGTGCCCCACGCCGGTCGGCGCTCCGGGCGCGAAATATTCCGCATAGGGCATATCTGCTCGCATCTGCCGCATCCGATACACCCCTCCGTGACATTAAACTTGGCGGGATTTATCGCATATCTGACAAACCACGGGTAGATGACTCCGGTTTTTAGCCTCGGGAGCGCACCGCGAGTCACATCGCTCACCTTGGCTCCTGTCTGTTCAATCTCCGCAAGTCTTGCCGCAATCTGCTCTATTCGTTTCTGCGATGCAGCCAACTTGCTTTCGGCCAAGGCTCGGGAGTCAACGTCAAATCCCGGAAGGGAGACATAATTGTTTGGCATTATTACGGTAAAAGCCCCTCCGGTGTTAAGGCCACGGCTTTCCACGGCCTTGCGCCACATCTTATCGGCCCTTCCGCAATCATCGCCACAGGTGGCCACGCTGTGATGCACCACACTTTCCGCCCCATAAAAACGCACTCGCTCAATGCATCTGCTCACCACCGGAGGCACGCCCCACGAATAGATGGGATATACCCAGATGAGGCGACGCTCCCGGCTCAGGTCGATACTCTCAAGGTCGGGGGTGATGCGCTCAAGAGTGTCGCCTGTAATGGATGCAAGGCGTCGGGCCACGTCGAGTGAGTTGCCTGTGCCGGAACACCAGAGTATCATATCGTGACTTGCGTGGCGCCGAATCCGTATTCTCTGAATGAAGCGTCCTGCACCTGATGCCCTTTATAGCGATAGTTGAGCTCTTTCATCAGGGCATTTCTGAGCACCCCTTCCCCCTTGCCGTGGATAAAGACAATTTTCTGCCCCTTGTTTTTGAGGTTGGCATCCATCACCTTTCTAAACTCATCCACCTGCAGGTTGAGCATATCGGCCGGAGAGAGGCCGGCTACAGTGTCGACCAACTCGGCAATATGGAGGTCCACCTCTATGATGTCGCCGTTACGCTGCTCTTTCCGTTTTTTCAACACCGGGCGCTTATTCTGCCGACGGTCTATAGCTTTCTTTTGGCGAATCCCCTCCTCAATCGTAGCGGCGGTAATGCTGCCGGCTCTGTTGCGGCTGTGAGGAATATCATCTTTCACTATCTCCAAGCTCAGCACATCGCTGTCGAAATAGGATGACTCTCGAAAACAGTGAAGCTTGAAGAATTTTGTGGTGTCGAGCGGCATCTCCACAGCCACGGGCATCTTAAGAGCGAACTCGCGGTCCTTCTTAAACGCAATTAACTGCACGGCCACACGGTCCATCATAGGGAGCTCCGTCACGTCTATCTCCTCGATAAACACCTGTATGTTCGGCTCCACCACTCCGGCATAGCGGGTGGTCCAAAGCTCGGTGCCGTCTGGGCGTGTCATATATGCGAAGTAGAGATAATAGTTTGAATCGTTGACGAGATATGTGTCAAATGTTGTTGTGGAGAGGCGGCGTGAATCAGCCGGCTCCCAGGCCAACACGATGTTGAGTTTCTCCCCTTCGGGAGTCTCTTCAACGGCGGGTGCGGTCTCCTCGTCGGCCTCCGGTTCAGGCTGTTCGGCTGTGACCACAGCCACTTCCGGCTGCAGGGTGGCAACCTTTGCGGCCGTTTCGGCTGCCGGAGCCACCACCACCAGCTCGCGAATCAGTGTGGGCGTCTCAAATCCATCCTCGTCCACGTAGGCTATATTCCCGTCAATGCGTCTGATGATGCCACCCCCGACGGCGTTGAGGTAGCGCACGCGGTCACCTATTTTTGCCATAATATAGTGTATAAATTTGATTAAGCATTTAGTTTGTCTTTAAGGAAACGTCCGGTATGCGATTCGGCACACTCAGCCACCTGTTCCGGAGTGCCGGCGCAGACTATCGACCCTCCGCCGTCGCCCCCTTCCGGGCCTAAATCTATTATATGGTCGGCGCATTTGATTACGTCAATGTTGTGTTCGATTATCAGCACTGTGTGCCCCATAGTTATAAGTCGGTCAAAAGAGCGCATCAGAGTGGCTATATCGTTGAAATGCAGGCCGGTGGTAGGCTCGTCGAAGATATACATCACCGGCTCGCGGCTTTCGTCGGCAAAGAAGGAGGCCAGTTTGACGCGCTGGTTCTCGCCGCCGGAGAGCGACGATGAATTTTGCCCTATCTTAAGATAGCCGAGCCCCACATCCTGCAGGGGTCTCAATCGTTTGACTATGCGCCGCTCCTGCGATTCATTGACCGCTGAAAAAAACTCAATGGCCTGGTCGACAGTCATTTCAAGAATGTCGAAGATGTTTTTGTCACGATATCTAACCTCGAGCACCTCCTTTTGAAACCGCTTGCCGTGACACTCCTCGCAAGGGATGGTAATGTCGGCCATAAACTGCATTTCGATGGTGATGATGCCCTCCCCTTTGCAGGCTTCGCAGCGCCCCCCCTCAGCGTTGAATGAGAAGTGACCCGGGCCGAATCCCATCTGCCGTGCTGCCTGCGTGGAGGCAAAGAGTTTGCGTATCTCATCGAAGATGCCGATGTAGGTAGCGGGTGTGCTGCGCGGGG
>JAFLRW010000014.1:15360-18371 GCA_022511285.1 Duncaniella sp. | reverse complement strand
GGCAAGTGTGTCGACGTCTGCCCCATGGGTCTCGAGCCGTTCCTCGTTTCCACCCTCTCCCGCCTCAAGGATTTCGAGGCCGCAGAGGAGGAGAAGATTGCCAACTGCATCGAGTGTGGCTCTTGCAGCTATATCTGCCCCGCCTCCCGTCCGCTCGTCGACTACATCCGTGTGGGCAAGGCTAAAGTAATGGCTGCTATGCGCGCTCGTGCCGCCGCTGCAAAGTCTTGATAGAGTTGTATTAAAAAAACACCAAATAGCAAAGGCCCGGACATTTCAACTGCCGGGCCTTTGTGATTGAAAGTCCGTCTATGAACATCAAACATCTTTCCTCAATCATTCCGGCCATTGCTATGATGATAGGCACCGGCGGATGCTCATCCGGCCCGGTGGAACGCACCGACAGCAGCATCGTCGTCACACTCTCACCTTCGGCGCCCGACGAGGTGCGCAAAGTGCGCCTCACTGTCTACAATCCCTCCCTCATCGGTGTCTCTGCCACTCCCGAAAAGCGGTTTGCCGACTCCCAATCCCTTGTCATCGACAAAGTCCCCGACCCTTCAACTCATTTCACCGTGGAGCAGGACGACAGCACCGCAACTGTGGTGACTGACAGTCTGCGGGCCAGCGTATCGCTCGTGTCAGGCAACGTGGCCTTCTACTCTATTGACGGCACTCTGTTGGCTCGCGAAGAGGCCCGAAAATTTAGCCCTATATGTGTGGAAGGTAAAAAGGGTTGGACCATTCGCCAGACTTTTGAATCTCTCTGGGACGACGAAGGGCTCTACGGCCTCGGGCAGCACCAGGCCGATGAGTTCAACTACAAAGGTCGCGACGAGGAGCTATTCCAATACAACACAAAAGTCTCCGTCCCTTTCATCGTATCGACAAAAGGCTACGGCATCCTTTGGGACTCCTACTCGCTATGCCGATTCGGCAATCCCGAGCCATATCGACAGATTGGTCAGGTGTTCACTCTCTTTGACAAATATGGCACCGAGGGTGCGCTAACCGGCACCTACACCCCTTCATCGCCCGACGATGGCAACACTCTCGAGCGCCGTGAAGACTCCATCTATTTCGAGCATCTCCGACGCAAGGAGCTCAAACATGTGGTGAATCTTCCGGAAGATTTTAAATTCCGTGGCAGCCATATTTCCTACGAGGGGGAAATCCAAGCACCGGCATCCGGAGAATACCGATTCAATCTATACTACTCAGGTTATATATCCGTGTGGATTGATGACAAAAACGTTGTGCCCGAACGCTGGCGGACATCCTGGAACCCCAATGCCTACAAATTCCGCGTCGAATTAGAAGCCGGAAAGCGCGTGCCTGTCAGAATCGAATGGGAGCCAAACGGCGATGTGGCCTACTGTGGACTCCGAGCCTACCCCCTCCGCCCACAGGATGAGGTGCAGGGCATCTCCTGGTGGGGAGAAATGCAGAGTCAGGAGGATTACTACTTCCTTTACGGCTCAACACCCGACCGTGTAATAGCCGCCTACCGCACTCTCACCGGAAAAGCGCCCATTATGCCAAAATGGGCTATGGGATTCTGGCAGAGTCGAGAGAAATACAACACGCAGGCCGAAGTGCTCGGCACTCTTGCCGAATTCCGTCGTCGAGGAATCCCAATCGACAACATTGTCATCGACTGGATGCACTGGCGCCAGGACGCCTGGGGTTCTCACGAGTTTGACCCCGAGCGCTTCCCCGATCCCAAAGGTATGGTCGACTCCATCCACGCTCTCCATGGCAGAGTAATGGTGTCGGTATGGCCCAAATTCTACGTCACTACCGACCACTTCAAGGAGTTCGACCGGAAAGGATGGATGTATCGCCTCCCGGTCACCGACAGCATCCGCGATTGGGTGGGGCCCGGCTACCTCGGCTCATTCTATGACGCATACTCCCCCGAGGCCCGCAAACTATTCTGGAGCCAAATCAACGACCACTACGTGCCCCTCGGCATCGATGCCTGGTGGATGGACGCTTCCGAGCCTAACATCCGCGACTGCACCGACATCCAATACCGCAAGGACCTCATCACCCCAACTGCTCTCGGACCATCCACTCAATATTTCAACGCCTACGGACTGATGAATGCCGATGCCATCTACCGCGGGCAGCGCAGCGTTGACCCCGACCGCCGAGTATTCCTGCTCACACGCTCGGGATTCGCCGGGCAGCAACGCTACTCCACAGCCACCTGGAGCGGCGACATCGCCACTCGTTGGGAAGACTTAAAAGCCCAAATCTCAGCCGGGCTCAACTTCGCCATCTCCGGTATACCTTGGTGGAGTATGGATATTGGCGGTTTCTGCGTTGAAGACCGCTATGTCCGCGCAGCAAAAGATGCCGCAAAGGGCGCACCTGAAAGTGCCGACCTCAAAGAATGGCGCGAGCTCAACACTCGCTGGTACCAGTTTGGCGCCTTTGCACCTCTGTTCCGCGCCCACGGGCAATACCCTTTCCGCGAGCCTTACAACATTGCCCCTGACTCCCACCCTGCCTATCGCTCTATACTCTTCTACACCCGCTTGCGTTACGAACTGATGCCCTACATCTACTCCCTCGCTGGAATGACCCACCTCAAGGACTACACCCTGATGCGGCCCCTGATAATGGACTTCCCGGACAGCCGGGAGATATACTCCACAGGCGATCAGTATATGTTTGGCCCGGCCATAATGGTAGCCCCGGTGTATGAATATGGTGCACGCCGACGCGAAGTAGTGCTCCCTGCAGGGTCCGACTGGTATGACTTCTACACATCGGAACTCTACACCGGAGGGCCGGATGGCGACGGAGGTCGCCGGGTTGCCATAGCTGCCCCCTACGAACGCATTCCGCTCCTTGTCAAAGCCGGCTCAATCATCCCGTTTGGCCCCGATATGCAATACACCGACGAAAAGACCCCCGACATCATCAACCTCTACATATATCCCGGCACGGATGGAGCAGACTTTCTCCTATATGAGGACGACGGTGTTAGCTACAACTACGAA
>JAFLRW010000014.1:0-15350 GCA_022511285.1 Duncaniella sp. | reverse complement strand
GTAGATACACCATCATTCCCATTCACTGGGACGATGCTTCATCTACCCTCTCCATCGGCGACCGCCAGGGCGAATATCCCGGGATGCTGCGCAATCGCCGCTTCAACGTTGTTAAAATTTCGCCTAAAGACCACCGCGCCTACTCCCCTGATACAAAAGGTGTCGAAGTGGCCTACAACGGCAAAGCAAAAAAAGTCAAACTCTGACCCTCGGTTTCCTGTAGATTTTCCGGATTTTATGGCAAATCGAGAAGAATAGATGACCCGATATTTGCGATTTTTTTGTACTTTTGCAGTTTCAAACGGATTTTAAAACCACACTATTGGCTACATCAGTGGAAACGAAATACATCTTTGTGACAGGCGGCGTAGTTTCGTCGCTTGGAAAAGGTATTATATCTTCTTCGCTTGCCTGCCTGCTTAAGGCTCGAGGATATCGGGTGACAATCCAGAAGTTTGACCCATATATCAATATCGACCCCGGCACTCTTAATCCCTATGAACACGGTGAGTGTTATGTGACAGTCGACGGCCACGAGGCCGACCTCGATTTAGGTCATTATGAGCGTTTCACCAATATCCGCACAACACGCGCCAACAATGTGACGACAGGGCGTATATATCAGAACGTTATTGACAAGGAACGCCGCGGCGATTACCTTGGCAAGACGGTGCAGATAGTACCTCATATCACCGACGAGATTAAGCGCAATGTTATGTTGCTCGGAAAAACGGGAAATTTTGATTTCGTCATCACCGAGATTGGCGGCACTGTCGGCGATATCGAGAGCCGTCCGTTTCTCGAAGCTGTGCGCCAGCTCAGATGGGAACTCGAAGACAACTGCCTGTGCATTCATCTCACATACGTGCCATACATACGCGCAGCAAAAGAACTAAAGACAAAACCGACACAACACTCCGTAAATCAACTGCAACAGGTCGGTATTCAGCCCGATATTCTCGTGCTGCGCACTGAACATCAAATCCCGGCATCAACGCTCAAAAAGATAGCTCAGTTCTGCAACGTCTCCCCCGACGCCGTGGTGCAGAGCGTCGACGCACCGTCAATCTACAAAGTTCCTCTGATGATGCACGCTCAGGGACTTGACCAAGCCGTTTTGCGCAAGATGGAACTCCCCATCAATGGCGAGCCCGACCTCACTTCCTGGCAACGATTCCTTGATCTTATGGACTCTGCCGAACAGAAAGTGACCATCGGCCTCGTGGGTAAGTATGTGGAGCTGCAGGATGCCTACAAGTCAATCAACGAGGCGCTATTCCAAGCCGCCACTTATTGCAGCCGGAAGTTAGACCTTAGGTATATCCATTCTGAAAAGCTCAATTCAGGCAATGTGGATGAGCTCCTCTCAGGGCTTGACGGCGTAATTATTGCTCCGGGATTCGGCCAACGCGGCATTGAAGGCAAGTTTATAGCTCTTGAGTGGTGTCGCACCCACGACCTGCCAACATTTGGCATCTGCCTCGGCATGCAATGTATGGTTATCGAGTTTGCCCGCAATGTACTCGGCCTCGCCGATGCCAACTCCACCGAAATGGACCCTAATACGGCCCACAATGTCATCGACCTCATGGAAGACCAGAAGAGCATCCACAATATGGGCGGGACCATGCGTCTCGGAGCTTATGACTGCCATCTTAAAGAGGGTTCGCGTGTTGCTCAAGCCTATGGAGCCACTGAGATTAGCGAGCGACATCGCCACCGTTTTGAATTTAACAACGACTACCGCGAGCGTTTCGAAAAAGCCGGAATGAAGTGTGTGGGCGAAAACCCTGACACAAAGCTTGTGGAAGTAGTGGAGTTGCCGGACCATCGCTGGTTTATCGGCACACAGTATCATCCTGAATACTCCTCGACGGTATTATCCCCCTCGCCTCTCTTCCTCGATTTTATGAAAGCGTCAATCCAATATCAAGAAACTAAAAAATAATGGACAAGAATACTCTCACAGGTCTATTGCTGATGGGCCTTGTGTTTTTCGGATTCACCTGGCTCAATCAACCCTCAGAAGAGGAAATTGAACGTCAACGCCAAGAGGCTGAACGCATTGAGGCTGAAGCCCGTGAGAAATCGGCTCAACAAAACAACCTCACCATTGACTCGGTGACTCCCGCCGAGATATCAACAATTACTGCCACTGTGCGCGAGCTTGGCACATCCGACTCCACCGGCCGCGCATCACTGCGTGTTGATGGTGTCAACCTCACCGTCTCCCCCGAAGGGAGCATCAACGGCTCCATTGAGGCCCAAGGCCTGATTGTGCCCGTGGATTCTCTCCTTCAAAACAAGTTTGCCACACTGAGCCGCCCGGTTGCTGCCGCCGCGCTGTCTACTCTGCGCGATGCTATGTCAACTGCCGTGCGATATCGCGGGTTTGCTCGACACCTGTCAGGCGACTCAACAACTGTGACCCTCGCCAACAAACACCTCACCCTCGAGCTCTCCAACAAGGGCGGACTAATCTCTCGCGCCACGCTCAACGAATATCTCAGCTATGACTCCACAGCTGTAACGCTTCTCTCTCCCGAGACCGACATCTATAGCTTCACTCTAACATCGGCCAACCAGCGCTTCGAGACCAGCGAATTCTATTTCACCCCGGTGGTTGAAAATGACTCCACCGTGCGCATGGTGCTCGACCTTGGCAACGGGGCTTCGTGGGCTCTGCGCTACACTCTCCCGGCTGACTCATATTTGGTCAACATTGACATTGAGCAGAGCGGCATGCAAGCAATTATCCCTAACTCGGTCTCCTCTATGGACCTGACTTGGCACCAAAAAATGCGTCGTCTCGAAGCCGGTAGGGTGTTTGAAGAGCGAAACTCTGCGCTCTACTATATGTATCCAAATGGAGAGGTGGACAACCTCTCGGAAAATGGCAAACGCCACGAGGAAATTAACGAACGTCTCAAATGGGTCAGCTGTAAAAACCAGTTCTTCTCCGCCGTGCTGATGGCCCGCGGCAACTTTTCCGCAGCCAATCTCAGCAGCACCGAACTTGACAACAACCCTGACTATATCAAGGACTTGGACATTGCCTTGACCGTCGACTATTCTGCTTCGCTCGCCAACCCGGCTTCGTTCATAATGTTTTTCGGGCCCAACTCATACCCTCTGATGAAGAGCGTGGAGAAAACTGTATTCCCCGATGAGAATATGCACCTCACTCAGCTCATTCCTCTCGGATGGTCGTTCTTCCGTTGGATTAACACGCTGATTATCATCCCTGTCTTCACTTTCTTGGGCTCATTTATCTCCAACTATGGCATCATCATCCTACTGCTGACCATCTTCATTAAAGTGCTCCTCTATCCCTTCACCTACAAGAGCCTTATCTCTCAGGCCAAAATGCGCCTTCTGGCGCCTGAAATAAAGGCTATCAACGACAAGTATCCCGCCCAGGAACAAGCTATGAAACGCCAGCAAGAGACTATGGCCCTCTACTCCCGTGCCGGAGCCAATCCGATGTCGGGATGTCTGCCTATGTTACTGCAGATGCCGGTGCTGATTGCTATGTTCTGGTTCTTCCCTTCAGCCATTGAACTGCGCGGAAAGTCGTTCCTTTGGGCAAAAGATCTTGCCGCTCCTGATGCCATCCTATCCTGGACCACTAACATCCCGTTCATCTCCTCATCGTTTGGCAACCACATCTCTCTCTTCTGCCTCTTGATGACGGCAACAAACATCATCTACACCTACATCAACCAGCAGTCACAACCCTCAGCCGGTATGCCAAGCATGAAATGGATGATGTATCTGATGCCGGTAATGTTCCTCTTCATTTTCAATAATTATGCCGCCGGCTTAAGCTATTATTATTTCCTCTCGCTGCTCATCACAATTCTGATGACCTTTATCTTCCGAAAAGTCGTATCCGAGGAAAAGATGCGCGCCAAGATGGCCGAAGAAGCAAAAAAGCCTAAAAAGAAAGGATGGTTTGCAACTAAACTCGAGGAGGCGCAGAAGATGCAAGAAGCACAGCTCCGCGAACAGCGGCGCCGTGCCGGTGGTGGCAACCGTAAATAATTCTCACTAATTGTTGAAAACAATCTATACATGACTCTCTTCTTCCGCCCTGCTATATCCTTAATCGCCTTGGTCTGTGCGCTCTCAGCTTCGGCTCAGACTCTCACTCTAACGGGTGAAATTGACGCCGCACGCCTCAACGAGATTGCATCCTCAAGCCAGGAAATTTCCACTCTCGACCTGTCCGGCGCTGTCATCGTGGCCTACAACGGTCCGCGCCTTGCCGCCAATCGCAGCTATCACCCGGCCAATGTCCTCCCGGCCTACGTGTTGAGTGGACTTAAAGCGAGCAAAGTAATTCTCCCGCAAAGCATTACCGCCATTGAGGATGGTGCACTGATGGGCGCCGACATCACGGAGATTACAATTCCCCCGACTGTGACCGCTATCGGGCAAGGCGCCTTTGCAGCCTGCACTGCGCTCAAGAGCATCTCCATTCCGCAGACAGTTGCCCGAATAGGCTCTCACACCTTTGCCGGATGCACGGCGCTCACGTCGGCCACTATTGGCGCCAAGACTTTGCCGGCATCCACCTTTGCCGACTGCACTGCGCTCAGTTCTGTGACATTAGCCTCCGGGCTCGACTCCATAGGCGCTGATGCCTTCGCCGGATGCACTGCACTCTCCGGGATTTCCATCCCGGCCACCGTGACATCCATTGGCGACCGAGCCTTTGCCCGCAGCGGTCTTACCGCCCTCAGTCTCAACAATCTATCTTCCCTGCGCCACATTGGCACCCAAGCTTTTGCCCACTGCTTAAAGCTCCGCGAAGTAATCCTTCCGGCTCAAGCATCCCTCGCCACAGGAGTCTTCTTTGACACCCCCTCCCTCTCAGCTGTGGCTCTGCCGGCATCGCTCAAAAGCCTTCCCGATTTGACTTTCAAAGGCTCTAAGTCACTAATCGACGCCGCCGAGTTGCTCCCCGGGCAGATTGACTCCATAGGCCGCCTCGCGCTTGCCGGAATGTTATCAGCAAAGCATATCACTCTCCCTAAAACTCTGAAATACATTGATTCCGAGGCCTTCGACAACTGGAATGCCTTACAATACATCGACGCCACAAGCCTCAACGCCGTCCCTGATCTCGGAGACGACGTATGGCGTGGAATCGACAAGTCAAAAGTGTTTCTCGACACCGATTCTGAGGTGACCGAGCTCTTTATGGCCGCACCTCAATGGCAAGAGTTCGCATTTGACAGTTCTGACATCACAACAGTGCTATCCCCTGTCGACGACATCCAACTCAATGTCAGATTTGAAGGCCTCCTACTCCGGATTGCTGCGACCACACATATAACAGCCGCCTCGCTATATGATTTGGCAGGACGCGTCGTCGCTTCTTATAAAGGTGCCGGTGCTGAATCTTTGACACTTGACACTGCTGCAAGTGCCGAGACTTTCTTCATCCTCACCGTAACGCTTGACAACGGACAATCCGGCTCAATTAAACTATTAAGGCAGTAAGAGAGACAACAGAGTGGGCAAGAACAAACTCAAAAAATTTGCTGAAATGGAGACACTCCCTTGTGTCTACCAATACCCTTACGCCACTGTCATAGGTGGTGGCGGATGTCCATTGCGAGGCAAATGGGCTCGCGAAGCGTTTGGCAACTCCAACCCTATCACCCTCGAGCTCGGGTGTGGCAAAGGCGAATATGCCGTCGGAATGGGTCGCCTATACCCCGACCGCAATTTCATTGGCATCGACATCAAAGGCGCGCGTATGTGGACCGGCGCCCGACTTGTCAACGACGAGGGGCTCGGCAACGTCGCTTTCCTCCGCACTTCAATCCATCTCCTTCCCGAATTCTTCGAACCAGCAGAAGTCTCGGAAATCTGGATTACATTCCCCGACCCTCAGATGAAAAAGGTAAACAAACGCCTGACAGGCACCCACTTCCTTGAAATCTATCGTCGTGTGCTTGCCCCGGGAGGCGTCATAAGGCTGAAAACTGACTCTCCGTTTCTCTACGCCTATACGTCAGCTATGATAGCCCACAACTCGCTCCCACTTCTTGCCGCTACTGCTGACCTTTACCACTCTCACCTGGCCGATGAGGTCCCCCCTATCACCACTTATTATGAACAGCAGTGGCTCTCGCGCGGAATCCCAAGCAAATACATTGCCTGGAAACTCCCCGAAGACGCTAAGCTGACAGAGCCCGATGTGGAGATTGAGCCCGACACATATCGTTCCTTTGGCCGCGGAGTGCTACAAGGCTTCTGAGCCTGAATTATTAATTCTTTTGCGAATCAACTGTTATGCAACTATATCCCTCTTTAATCACTGACGCCCTCGCCACAGTGCGCTATCCCGGGTCAGGCAAAAATATTGTCGAGGCCGAAATGCTGGCCGACGATATCCGTATCGATGGCAACAAAGTGAGCTTCACCATCATCTTCGACAAGCCCACCGACCCCTTTATGCGCTCGCTTGTCAAGGCAGCCCGGACAGCCATCCACACCCACGTGTCGCCCGAGGTCGAAGTCACTGTCAACACCGCTTCGCGCCAACCGGCCCCAAAACCGATTCCGGTGCTTCCCGGTGTGAAAAACATCATTGGCGTGTCATCCGGAAAGGGGGGGGTGGGCAAATCCACCGTCGCGGCCAACCTTGCCGTGGCGCTTGCCCGCGACGGATACAAAGTGGGACTTCTTGACGCTGATATCTTCGGACCATCGATGCCAAAAATGTTTGGCATCGAAGACGAGCAGCTATTCATCCACGAAGTTGACGGCCGCCAGATGATTATCCCCGTGGAGCGCTTCGGCGTCAAGATTCTATCAATCGGATTTTTAGTCGATAAGGATAAAGCTGTGCTGTGGCGCGGCTCTATGGCATCCAACGCACTCAAACAGCTCATCACCGATGCCGATTGGGGCGAACTTGACTATTTCCTGATTGATATGCCCCCCGGCACAAGCGATATTCATCTCACTCTCGTACAGACGCTCGCTATGACTGGCGTTGTTGTAGTGACCACACCTCAAGAAGTGGCTTTGGCCGATGCTCGCAAAGGTATAGCTATGTTTATGGAGGATAAAATAAATGTCCCCATCCTCGGTCTTGTGGAAAATATGGCCTACTTCACCCCGGCTCCACATCCGGATGAACGATACTATATTTTTGGCCGCGAAGGGGGCCTCAAATTGGCCGACCGGCTCGGAGTGCGACTGCTTTCGCAGATTCCGCTCGTTGCGGGAATTGCCGAAAGCGGCGATGCCGGACACCCCATTGCCCTTGCGGAGTCTCTGTCAGGGATGGCATTCAATCATCTGGCCCACGAGGTAATCGACGCCGTGAATACTCGCAATTCTACCCTACCGCCCACCATAAAGGTTGAACTGAAAAAATAATCCGCCGGCCACATCGTCTGCATTTAATATACCCCACCTGTCTATGAAACAACACATCATCTCTCTGCTCACTCTTCTCTGCGCCGCCGCTTCTTCGTTCGGTGCCATCCCTAAGGGCTACTATTCCCGTCTCGACGGCAAGACAGGAGCCGAGCTAAAAAAGGCTGCTTACGAGATTATAAATCCTCACACAAAAGTGTCGAGCTACTCCAACCTCCCCAGCTATTTCCAGACCACCGACACATACCCCCAATCTATGCAATGGTGGGATATGTATTCCAACGTAAAGCGATATGCACCCTCATTCTCCGGACTAAACCGCGAGCACTCTGTCCCCAAAAGCTGGTGGAAAGTGGGCAACGATGTTGAGTACACTCCTGCCTACGTCGACCTTTTCCACCTTTACCCGTCAGACGGTCCGGCAAATCAAGCCAAATCAAACTATCCTCTCGGAACCGTTGATCGCACTCAGAAGATTAATTTCGACAACAATGTCACCCTCGTGGGCTACCCAATCTTAGGTCAGGGCGGTGGAGCGCAGTTTGTGTTCGAGCCCGACGATGAGTATAAAGGTGATTTTGCACGCACTTATTTTTACGTTGTCACCTGTTATCAAAATCTGCAATGGAACAACTCCTACCTGTGGATGCTGCAACGCAACGAATACCCCACCCTCACCCCCTGGGCCATCAATCTTCTGCTCAAATGGCATCGACAAGACCCCGTCAGCCAAAAAGAGCTGCTCCGCAACGAGGCCGTCTACGCCTATCAGAACAATCGAAATCCATTTATTGACTTCCCGGAGCTTGCCGAATACATCTGGGGTACGGAGGTCGGCACTCCCTTCAAAGTCACCGAAGGCGGGTCTTCATCCGGTGAACCTCTGCTTACTGCGCCTGTCCACGACACCACTCTCGACTTTGGACAAGTCGCTGTCGGGCAATCCGTCAAGGCTCAACTCTTCTTTAAAGGCGAAAACATTTCATCTCCGCTCTCCATCTCGATGGGAGGCGACGACCGCTCAATGTTTTCAATCCCCGACCGCACAATAGCCGCCGCGTTTGTCAACGCTCCGGGCGGATACTACCTCCAAGTGACCTACACACCGACACAGCTCGGTGTCCACAATGCCCGCATCCTCATCTACGATGGCGGCCTCACCGGCAGCATCTACGTCTACTTCAAGGGCGAAGCACTCGAAGTGCCGCAATTATCGCGCC
Source organism: Duncaniella sp. (assembly GCA_022511285.1). Lineage (GTDB taxonomy): Bacteria > Bacteroidota > Bacteroidia > Bacteroidales > Muribaculaceae > Duncaniella. The sequence goes on along the minus strand of JAFLRW010000014.1, from coordinate 6,729 downwards.
TCACGGCCCGCGAGGCCGCCGATGTCACGGCCAACTCCTACACGGCATCGTGGGACGAGGCCCCCGAGACCATCGACTATTACGTCCTCACCCGCACACGCTATCTTGCCGGAGGCGATGTGCTGACCGAAGAGATTGAATCCGAAGACAACTCCACAGTCATCACCGAATTCGACGCTTCGACACAAGAGAGCTACTCCGTGCAGAGCGTTCGCCTCGGATTCCGCTCCGAACCCTCAAACGTTGTGTTTGTCAACCACACCGGCCTCAGCAGCATATTTGTAGGCCAACCTCTCACCATCGGTAGCTGGCCCGGTCTCATTCGCATCAGCGTTGAGGCTGAACACACCGACTGCCGCATTTTCGATACGGCCGGACGCCTCGTGTCTCTGATTCCGGTGCTCGCACCGCCAGCCCTGGAGCTCAACCTATCGCCGGGCGTCTACTTCCTCACCACTGACCAACACCCCGAACCCGTAAAACTGATAGCCCGCTAATTCAAAAATATTTAATCTCTAATCATTATATCTAATCCTATGAATCTTACCACTGTCAATCGCGCAGCCGACAACATCCGTGCGCTCGCAGCCGCAATGGTCGAAAAAGCCAATTCCGGTCACCCCGGCGGCGCCATGGGTGGTGCCGACTTTGTCAATGTGCTCTACTCTCAATTCCTTGTCACTGACCCCGACGACGGCAAATGGCTGGCTCGAGACCGTTTCTTCCTCGACCCCGGACACATGTCGCCTATGTTATATAGCGTTCTTGCTCTCTTCGGCCACTATTCCACCGACGAGCTCTCACAGTTCCGCCAGTGGGGCTCGCCCACACCCGGCCATCCCGAACTGCACCCTGAGCGCGGTGTTGAAAACACATCCGGTCCCCTCGGACAAGGCCACACTATGGCCGTTGGTTGCGCCATTGCCGAGCGCTTCCTCGCTGCCCGTTTCGGTGAATGGCTCTCTCATAAGACTTACGCCTTCATCTCCGACGGCGGTATTCAGGAGGAGATTTCGCAGGGCGCCGGCCGTCTTGCCGGACACCTCGGCCTCTCCAACCTCATCATGTTCTATGACTCGAACAAGGTTCAGCTCTCCACGATGGTCGAGGCCGTCGATGCCGAAGATGTAGCTGCAAAATACCGTGCTTGGCACTGGAATGTGCTCGAAATAAACGGCAATGACCCTGAAGCGATTGCCGCCGCCATTGAGCAGGCTCAGAATGAGACCGAGCGCCCAACTCTTATTATCGGTCACACTGTGATGGGCAAGGGGTGTGTGAAGGCCGACGGTTCTAACTACGAAGGTCAGTGCTCTACTCACGGACAGCCCCTCAGCGCGGCTGGAGCCGACTTTGCCGCAACTCTGAAAAACCTTGGCGCCGACCCCGAAAACCCATTCGTCATCTTCGACGACGTTAAGGCTCTCTACGAGGCTCGCCGCAACGAACTCCGCGCCATAGTCAAGGCCCGCCGCGAGCAGCAAGCCGCCTGGGAGGCCGCAAATCCCGAACTCGCCAAAGAGCTCCACGGCTATCTCGACAACAAACTCCCCGCCATCGACTGGCGCGCAATCCCCCACAAAGCTAATATCGCCTCTCGTCAAGCTTCGGCCGACGTGCTCGCGGTCCTCGCTGAAAAGGTGGGCAATATGGTAGTATCAAGCGCCGACCTTGCCAATTCCGACAAAACTGACGCCTTCCTCAAGAAAACTCACCCCTTCTCTAAGGGCGACTTCACCGGCGCATTCCTCCACGCTGGCGTGACCGAGCTCACCATGGCTTCCGTGCTCAACGGCATCGCCCTCCATGGCGGCGTCATTGGCGCCTGCGGCACCTTCTTCGTGTTCTCCGACTATATGAAGCCCGCCGTGCGCATCGCTGCTCTGATGGAGCTCCCCGTCAAATACATCTGGACTCACGACGCATTCCGCGTGGGTGAGGATGGTCCGACTCACGAACCCGTTGAGCAGGAAGCTCAACTCCGTCTGATGGAGGAACTCCGCAATCTATCCGGCAAGCCCTCTATGCTCGTGCTCCGTCCCGCCGACGCAGCCGAGACAAGTGTTGCTTGGGAAATGGCAATGGAAAACTTCGACACCCCATCTGCCCTCGTCCTCTCGCGCCAGAATCTGCCCGACCTCCCCGCCGCATCAGGCGATCGCTTTGCCGAGGCTGAGGCAGGTAGCCGAAAAGGTGCCTACGCCGTAATTGCCCAAGAAAATCCCGACGTGATTCTTGTAGCCAACGGCTCGGAAGTGTCGCTGCTTTGCGAAGTGGCTGAAGCCATCAAGGCCGACGGCATAAAAGCTCGCGTTGTCTCCGCTCCTTCGATTGGCCTGTTCCTCAATCAGCCCGCTGAGTATCGTCATAGCATCATCACTCCCGGCGTGCCTGCATTTGGTCTTACCGCTGGTCTTCCCTCCACACTCCGCGGACTCGTTGGTGCAGATGGCACTGTATTTGGCCTCGACCACTTTGGTGCATCCGCTCCCTATAAGGTGCTCGACGAGAAGTTCGGATTCACTCTTCCCGCCGTCAAAGCTCAGGTGATGGCATATCTCAAAAAATAGCACCCATCCCTATAGATGACCAAAAGCAGTCACTACCCTATATCCAAGTGGGTGGTGACTGCTCAATCCCTTGAATAATCATCATCCCTGTCTCGGCATAAAAATCTATCCTTCTCAACTTTTTTTGCTATTTTTTAGATTATTCAAAAAAAATGTTATAACTTTGACGGACAATTCTGCGCATACCTTTCCCGAAATATGCCCCAGAATTATCAATTCAAAGCAGAAAAGTGCGACATATCGCACCGTATATCATTGTAACTCAACTATTTTCAAATAATTAATTAGTTATGAAAAAAAGTACTATTTTATCCCTGATGGCAGCTCTGTTTATCGGCCAAGGCGCAATGGCCCAGAGCTCACAGGAAATCACCTACGTTGAGGCTCCCGAACAGGGCTACCTCTTCAACAAGTTCTCCGACAACTGGTTCATCTCAGTTGAAGGTGGTGTTAACTACTATCTTGATGTCAACAACGAAAAGCGCGACTTCCTTGATCGTTTCTCACCCAATGCCGGCATTTGGGTAGGCAAATGGTTCTCTCCCATCCTCGGTGCTCGCGTAGGCGGCAACTTCACCCAGCTCAAATCCCTCTCTAAGGGCAATAATGGCATCGGGTTCTATGGCACTTTTGAAGAATACAACAAGTACCACCGCAATGAGTTCGGCTTCGCTATCGACGGTTTGCTCAACCTCACCAACTGGTGGTGTGGTTATCGCCCCGGCCGTTGCTACAACGGTATCCTCTACGGTGGCGCCGGCTACAACTGGTCTTACTATCCCCAGACTGTCAACGGCAAGACCGAGTGGAAACACGGTGTATACTCTGACGACGCTCTGACCGCTCACGTTGGTCTTATCAACAACTTCAATCTCAACAAGCACATTGCTCTCTACATCGACCTCCGTGCCGCTCTTATCACCAATGAGAGAGAAGCTGCTTTCGTTCACAACACCAAGATTGATCCCCAGGCCTACATCGGTCTTACCTACAACTTCAACCGCACCGACTGGAGCGCTCCTATCGTTCCCGTTATCCCCGAAATCCCCGACTGTTCCGAACTCGAAGCTCGCCTTCAGGCTGCCAACGGTCGCATCGCCGACCTCGAGGCTCAGCTCCGCGACTGCCTGAACCGTCCCGTTCAAACAGTTGTTGAGAAGGAAGAGGGTCCCCTCTGCACCATCTACTACACAATCGGCAGCTCTAAGATCTCTCGCGTTGACCAGAAAGTGCTCGGCGCTGTAGCTGAAGTTATGAAGAGCAACCCCGGCACCACTTACGAGGTGTGCGGTTGGGCCGACAACTACACCGGAACCGATGCCATCAACACTCGCCTCCGCGAAGCCCGTGCCAAGGGTGTTGAGAAAGTGCTCGTGAAGAACGGTGTGAGCGCTGCTCAGCTCAACGTTACTACAAACAACGCCAACCTCAACGATATGGGCGAGAAGTTCGTTTCTCTCGACCGTGCCGTTACCATCAAGAAAAAATAATCATCCCTCTTGATTGTTAAAAATATTCACCCCCTCGAAGCGAAACTTCGAGGGGGTGATTTTTATATCGCTTAAAAGCCTATCTCTACTATAACCATCAGAGCTGTCCCTGCTCCACAAGGGTGGCCACTCGCTCTATGATAGCATCCTTTCGGTCTTTTTCGGGATTATATGACGTCTTCAGATTCACTCCGAAAAATCTACCGAACGTCTGCCAGAATCCGGCCCTGAATGAGCCCAAAAATGCCTTCAGAATATTGTAGCTACTTTGGTTGGTCTCGCGATTGATTAGCTTGATGAGCATCTGAGCCTGAGTCTTGGAGAGCTTCTTTAACACAGGCTTATACTGCTCAAACACCGCGCCCTCCATCTTTTTCAAATGGCGTTCACGTTCCTCCTGTGTGGGATAGGTCTCTATATACTCGTATGTCTCAATCAGTGTCTCGCAGATGAGCTTGGCATAAGGGAGTGTCTTGCGCACATCGCGCACAGTCTTCCAATAAAAATCCTCCTCCTTCTTATTCTTAAACTTCATCGGGGGAAACACTGTTACTTCCGACAGATAGAGCATCAGTTCCTGTTCTCCATCCGCTCCCTCTATGATATTGTAGCCGCGAATAGGCTTCTTACGCCCGCCGCCGGCCTCTATCTGCTCCGCCGTGGGCACATCTCCCACCATCTGCCCCGCCATCGGTGTAGCTGAGCAAAGGAGCAATGCGGTTGGAATTATGTAGCGAAAAGCGCGTGTCATATATCTCTCTATAACGCTCCAAACGCAATTATTATTTTATTCTCACCGCTCATCTGCATCACATATCTTCCGAATGCGGCACGGGAGGATAATCAACAGTGTAATGCAAGCCACGGCTTTCTTTACGCTCCTTTGCCTGACGCATTATGAGATATCCGACATTGATGATATTGCGGAGCTCGCATATCTCCCGAGAGGCTCGCGAGCGTTTAAACAAGCGCTCGGTCTCCTCATAAAGTATATCAAGGCGGTTCCACGCACGGTCAAGACGTAAGTCTGAGCGGACTATGCCGACATAAGTCCCCATAATCTGCCCCACCTCTTTGATACTCTGAGTGATAAGCACCATCTCCTCCGGATGACGCGTACCCGAATCGTCCCAATCGGGCACATCCGTGCGAAAATCATAGCTCTTCACCACCTCACGGGCATGCTTGGCGGCCGCATCGGCATAGACCACGGCCTCTATCAGCGAATTCGACGCCAGACGGTTACCTCCGTGAAGCCCCGTGCACGAACACTCGCCAACTGCATACAGCCGCCTGATTGACGACTCTCCATTCCCGTCAACTTTAATTCCTCCACACAGATAATGCGCCGCAGGGGCCACAGGTATATAATCTTTCGTTATATCAATCCCTAATGAGAGGCATTTGGCATAAATATTCGGGAAATGACGTTTGGTCTCCTCGGAGTCCTTATGAGTCACATCGAGATACACGTGATCATCACCATTGAGCTTCATTTCCGAATCGATGGCGCGAGCCACTATGTCGCGCGGAGCCAGCGACAGACGAGGATCATAGCGATGCATAAACTCCTCCCCCTTCAGATTCCGCAACACTGCGCCATAGCCGCGCATTGCTTCCGTGATGAGAAACGACGGACGATCGCCAGGATGGTAGAGCGCCGTGGGATGAAATTGTATGAACTCCATATCCTTGACAGTCCCCTTGGCACGATAGACCATAGCTATACCGTCGCCGGTTGCCACAAGCGGATTGGTCGTTGTCTGATATACTGCCCCGCATCCTCCGGTAGCCATAAGGGTGATGCGCGACAGGAATGTCTCCACCTTGCCACTATCGGTATCAAGCACATAAGCACCATAGCAAGTGATATCCGGAGTGCGCCGACTCACTATCTTGCCAAGATGATGCTGCGTGATTATCTCTATGGCAAAATGATGTTCATAAATATCTATATTCGGATTTGATCGCACTGCACTGATTAGCGAGTCCTGAATCTCAAAGCCCGTATTATCCGCATGGTGCAGGATTCTGAACTCCGAGTGTCCCCCTTCACGATGCAAATCAAACGAGCCGTCAGCTTTCTTATCAAAATCAACACCCCAGCCTATCAGTTCCTTTATCTGAGCCGGGGCATTGCGCACCACCTTCTCCACGGCTTCTCGGTCCGACAGCCAGTCGCCGGCCACCATAGTGTCATGGATATGCTTCTCGAAATCATCTACTTCAAGATTTGTCACCGATGCCACTCCGCCCTGCGCCAGAGCCGTATTGGCCTCATCGAGAGAGGTCTTACACACAAGTGCCACCGAGCCATGCCCCGCCACTTTGAGCGCAAAACTCATTCCTGCTATGCCTGACCCGATGACGAGATAATCATACTTTCTCATAATTCAGCGTGTGATTGTGAATCCGTCGGCAAAAATACTAAAAAAATCTATATCCGGATATAATTCTTTTTCTTGATTTTACTTCCCCTTGCCGGCTGTAACCCCGTGAAGATAAGTATTCACCGCTCCCACCAGAAGGGCTCCCCCGGCAATGTTGCCAAGCGTTGAGGGAATAAAATTGTCAGTAATGCTTTGCCACACCCCGACATCCGCACCCTCCAACATCCCCAACGGGATAAAGAACATATTGGCTATACAATGCTCATAGCCCAAAGCCAC
>JAFLRW010000139.1:3878-4958 GCA_022511285.1 Duncaniella sp. | reverse complement strand
TAATGCTCTGCGACCCTCACCGCGCTGTGGTGATAGGACTCGACCATAAGTTCCCCCTAAGGGCCAATAATATGCATTCGCCCGACATACGTGCCGGAATAGCCATGCTTATTGCGGCAATGAGTGCCACAGGAGTCTCAACCATCGACAATATAGACCAGATTGACCGCGGATATGAGGCGATTGACACCCGACTGAACTCCGTCGGGGCCTGCATCTATCGGCGTGATTGATAAACCCTATCCTATATGGTGGAATAATATGAAATCAACTGACAAGACACTCTCCACTCCGCTGTTGGTGAGGCGCCTGCTGAGGCTTAGCGCCGACGTGGCAGCTCCGGGAGACTATGCTGCGGTGAAAAAGTTTTACGCCGAGGCTCACAAAGGTGGCGTCAGGCTGAAATCTCATCACGGCATCGATCCGATGGCCGAATCGCTCGACGCAGCAATAGCTCTGTGTGAGATGGTGTCTGCCGACCGCAATATGCTCCTGGCCATAATATTGTATCAACTTGCCGCTATCGGGGGTGTCACCCTTCAGCAGATAGCCGAGCAGTGGGAGCAGGATGTGGCCACCCTTGTGGCCGGGTTGATAAAAGTGTCGCAACTCTATGGCAAACAGACGGTGGTGAAGACAGATAATTTCCGCCGCCTGCTGATGGCGCTGGCCGATGATATTCGCGTCATTATCATAATGATAGTGGAGCGCCTCACACTGATGCGCTCTATCAATCATCACCCCGACGAGAAGTTTGTGACAGATACGGCCTTTGAGGCTAACTATCTATATGCTCCGTTGGCCCATCGCCTCGGTCTGTATAAGATAAAAAGCGAGCTTGAGGATATGTCGCTCAAATACACCTCGCGCGACACCTATACCCGCATAGCCCGCGAACTGAACGAGACAAAAACTGAACGAGATGCCTATATAGCCTCGTTCATCGCCCCGCTGCGCGAGAAACTCGACGCCACCGGCCTCTCCTATGAGATGAAGGGGCGCACCAAGTCAATCTATTCCATCTGCAACAAGCTGCGCAAGCAGCAGGTGGAGCTCTCGGGTGTCGATGACTTGTTTGCC
>JAFLRW010000139.1:0-3868 GCA_022511285.1 Duncaniella sp. | reverse complement strand
CAGGAGAAGGCAGAGTGCTGGAAGGTGTTTTCGATTGTCACAGATATGTATACCGGCAATCCTAAGCGCCTGAAAGATTGGATAACTATCCCTAAGAGCAATGGCTATGAGTCGCTCCACACCACTGTGATGGGGCCCGGAGGCAAATGGGTGGAGGTGCAGATACGCACCCGCCGTATGGACCTTGTGGCTGAAAAAGGTCTTGCCGCCCATTGGAGATATAAGGGGATTAAGAGCGAGAGTTCGCTTGACCAGTGGATGAACAATGTGCGCGACATCCTCGAGACTGCCGACGGGCCCTTGGAGCTGATGAAGAACTTTAAGATGGACCTCTATGACAAGGAGGTGTTTGTCTTCACTCCCCAGGGCGATCTCCACCGCCTGCCGCTCGGCGCCACGGTGCTCGACTTTGCTTTTGCTATTCATAGCAAACTTGGATGTGCCTGTATTGGAGGCAAGGTCAACGGCCGCAATCGCAAGCTCGGCCATAAACTGTGTTCGGGCGACACAGTGGAGATTCTAACCTCGCCTCAGCAGGTGCCCAAGCAGGACTGGCTAAATATAGCCGTGACCTCGAAGGCTCGCACAAAGATTCGCCAGACCATCAACGAGCAGGCTGCGCGTTCAAGTGAGTTTGGCCGCGAGCTGCTTCAGCGACGCTGTAAAAATCGCAAGATAGAGCTCGATGAGGCCAATCTGATGCGCACTATCAAGAAGATGGGCTATAAGTCTGTCACCGATTTCTATAAGGCGCTGGCCGATGAGACGATTGACCCTGCCGATGTGATTGCAGTGTATGAGAATCTGCGGCTCGAAAATGCCGGCTCTGCATCTGACAAGGAGCATCGTAGCGCCGAGGAGTTTGAACTCTCTGATGCAAGGGTTGAAGATGACTCGCGCCACGACGATGTGCTCGTCATAGGGGCGACAAATATCCGCGGGATGAATTATAAAATGGCCCGCTGTTGCAACCCGATATTCGGCGACAAGGTGTTTGGCTTCATATCATCGGAAGGAGTGGTGAAGATTCATCGTGAAGATTGCCCTAACAGCGCGCATATCCACGCACGCTACCCCTATCGAGTGATTCGCACTCGATGGTCAGGCAAGACGGGCAATCAGACAGCCGCAACAATCCGTGTGGTGGGACAGGATGATATCGGCATCGTCACAAATATCTCGTCGGTCATCAATAAGGAGAAAGATGTGACCCTGCGCAATATCTCGATAGAGAGCAACGATGGCATCTTCTCGGGATTTTTGGTGGTTGGCGTCAACGATACGGAGGCGCTCAACAATGTGATTAAGAAAATTCAGACTGTAAAAGGAGTCAAAAATGTACAACGTGCCAATTAAAATATTATTCCCCGCCGTTGTAGCGCTAATGTTAGTGTCGTGTGGGGGAAACAGCTCGCAGCAGCAGGCTCAAGCGGTGGTGAATCAGGCCACTGACGCTCTCAATTCCGGCGATTTTAACCGTGCGCTTTTGCTTGCCGACTCTGTGAAGACGGCTTGGCCCGAAGCTATTGATGCGCGCAGGGAGGCACTGCATATATCTGTGCGTGCCACTGAAGGGCTTACGCTGCGCAAACTCGAATCAACCGACTCGCTGCTGACAGCTCTATCGGTCACTGCTGACTCGCTGAAAAATTTTGTAAAACTTGTCAGTAATCCTGTGGAGAATTATTATATCGCCGCCGGCGATAATCCCGGAGATGTGTATGCATCCTCAGGTCTACGCGCCAGACTGTCGCTCGAAGGGGATTTCTATCTCATTGCCACCCTCCGCCCCGGGGGCGTTAAGGCCACATCGGTGATGGTCTCGGACGGAGCGGCAACGGCTGCTACGGCAACGGTGGCGTATGACGGAGAGCGCAACGACCGCTCCGACGGCATGGAGAGAATCACATTCATTGCCGCGGAGTGTGACAGTGTGGGCCGTTTTATCTTTGAGCATGCCGGAGTGCCGCTTAAACTGACCTTTTCAGGCTCTTCGACTAAGAGTGTGACACTCACGCCTGAGAGTGCGAAACGCATAGCTGTGCTCTACGACTATGCCTCCACACTGCGACGTGCACGCGTGGCCTCGGTGGAGCGGGAGCGCCTCTCGCGGGCCTTGGATATGGCACGCGCACAGGCTGCACGCACTTATGTTGTTAAGGATTCTGTTATTGACTGATTGATTATCTGCTATGGCTGCCCTATTTACCCGAATCTATGATGGTGCGCTGCGCTTGTGGGATTATTGCTCGGAAGGGGTGTGGGAGGATTATCGAGATACGGCGAAAGTCAAGGTGGTGAAGACTCTCAGCCTGGCTGTGCGCACATTTCGCAACTCTGACCTGCAGACCAAGGCTTGCGCTATGACATATCGCACGCTGCTGGCTGTTGTCCCCGTATTGGCCTTGCTGTTTGCCATAGGGCGCGGTTTTGGGATGCAGGAGCTTATAGAAACCGAGGTCTACAAATATCTCCCCTCGCAACAGAAGGCTATAGAAGTGGCCTTCAAGTTTGTGGATTCTACACTTGCCCAAGCTTCGGGAGGAGTATTTGTCGGGGTTGGCATTATCTTCCTGTTGTGGACCATTGTGTCGTTGCTGGATAGTGTTGAGGATACCTTTAATGAGGTGTGGGGTGTCACAGTGGCCCGTTCGTTTTTCCGCAAAGTGACCGATTATCTGGCTATCTGCATTATACTTCCCATCTTGATGGTCTGCTCAGGGGGTATGCAAGTGATGGTGTCGTCAGCTATCCAAAGTTTGTTCCCCGATTTTCTCACACCGTTTCTTGAAGTGTTGTTTGACTGTCTCAGCTATCTGCTTGCGTGGCTCTTTTTTGCCGGGGCTTATATGCTGATTCCAAACACAAAGGTGAGTCTGCGCAATGCCTTGATAGCGGGAGTGCTTGCGGGCACAGCCTTTCAGGTGTTGCAGTGGCTTTTCCTCAGCGGACAGCTGTATGTGGCAAAATACAATGCTATCTATGGCTCCTTCTCGTTTTTGCCGTTGATGTTGATATGGATGCAGTTGTCGTGGCTCATCACACTGGCCGGTGCGCTCATCTGTTGCGCCGCGCAGAATATCTCTATGTTCAGCTACGATAAACAGACGCGAACCATATCCATTGATTATCGCCGTAGGGTCACAGTGGCTATTCTGACGGTGATTGTGAGACGTTTCGATGCCGAGCAACCACCGCTCACCGTGGAGGCGCTGTCACGGCGCTACGATATTCCTATGCGTTTGGCCATCGAGATAGTGAATCGATTGATAGCCGCGAAAATGTTGGTCAAAGTGTTCTCTGCCGGTGACCACGATGCTGATCCGGCCACACTTTTGGTGATTCCGGCACATCCGGTCGACCGGTATACGTTAGATTTTGAGAATAGGACTCTTGACACCTATGGAGCTCACGACTTTCTGCGTCATTTCAACGCAGATTTTGCCGAAGTCAACACCTTGCTTTCCGCTGTGAACAGTCTTTCTCCGGAGGCAGGAGGAATGTTGCTAAAGGATATTTCAGTCAATGAACACGATTAAATTTAACTCATTATAACATATATAATTATGAAACAAGTCATCTCTACTACAGCTGCCCCGGCTGCTATCGGTCCTTACAGCCAGGCTATTAAAATAGGCAACCTCCTGTTCTGCTCTGGCCAGATACCTGTCAACCCCGCCAATGGTGAGATTCCTGAAGGCATTAAGGCGCAGACTGAGCAAGCTCTTGCCAATGTGGCCGCTCTGCTCAATGAGGCCGGGGCTACAGTAGATAATGTGGTGAAAACCACTGTATTTCTCTCCTTTGTGCTGAAATAGTCCATTTTCTTGCGCCGATCCAGCTAGAAGATGAGAAACCTGGGGAAGTG
>JAFLRW010000138.1 GCA_022511285.1 Duncaniella sp. | reverse complement strand
TATGGCAACTGTGATTAAAAACGCTGATGGCAAGGAGATGCTCTATGTCAAGGGAGCTCCTGAGATTGTCTTTGGCTTATGCAATCACTATCCCGAAGGAGTGACTAAGGAAAGTGTTGACAAGCAGCTGCTTGAGTATCAGAATCAGGCAATGCGCACTCTCGGATTTGCCGCTCAGGAGGTAAACCCTGGCGACATAACCATTAAAGATGGTCGTGTGGCGGCAGGCAATCTGTCGTTTTTGGGAATTGTTGCCATAGCCGACCCCGTGCGCGCTGATGTCCCTGCGGCTGTTAATGAGGTGCTCAACGCAGGAATCAATGTAAAAATTGTCACAGGCGACACTCCCGGCACGGCAAAAGAGATAGGCCGACAGATTGGCCTGTGGAAACCTGAAGACGGCAATGATGCCATTATTACAGGTCCGGAGTTTGAAGCTCTCACCGACGAAGAGGTTAGAAATCGTGTCGGGAAAATCAAAATCATAGCCCGTGCCCGCCCGCTGGATAAGAAGCGCCTTGTGGAGGCCTTACAGTTTAATAATGAAGTGGTAGCCGTGACAGGCGACGGAACTAACGACGCACCGGCCCTCAAGGCCGCCCATGTCGGGCTGTCAATGGGCGACGGCACCTCTGTGGCCAAAGAGGCTTCAGACATTACGATTGTCGACAACTCCTTCTCTTCAATAGGTCGTGCCGTTATGTGGGGGCGTTCGCTGTATCGCAACATCCAGCGCTTCATTCTCTTTCAGATGACTGTCAATGTTGCAGCCTGTCTCATTGTCCTCGCCGGTGCATTTATGGGAATGCAATCCCCTCTGACCGTCACACAAATGCTATGGGTGAACCTTATTATGGACACCTTTGCTGCTATGGCTTTAGCTTCGCTCCCACCAACTGAATCGGTGATGATGGAAAAGCCTCGCTCGCGCACCGCATTCATCATCAACAGAACTATGTGGATGAATATCATAGGAGTGGGCGGCCTATTCTTCTTCCTACTGCTCTGCTTGCTATGGCGCCTGGAACACAGCGAAATATCTTCACTCACACAGATATTTACAACCCACCTTACAACTGTAAATAGCGGTTTGTCACCCTACGAACTCTCTCTATTCTTCACCATCTTCGTTTTCCTGCAGTTTTGGAATATGTTTAATGCCCGTGCGTTTGCCACCGGCGGTTCGGCCCTGAATATGCAGGGGTGTTCCGGCTTTATAAGCATCGCGCTCATCATCTTAATAGGCCAGATAATGATTGTAGAACTTGGAGGTAATTTCTTCGGAGTCACACCTCTGAACATCACTGACTGGGCATTGATTATCGTCTGCACTTCAAGCGTGGTGTGGATTGGTGAAATTATACGTCTTTTTACCCGCCGCAAGGGATAAACATAATAAACTTTTTTCAATAATCCCCACCGAAAACACCGTAGGTTGGGGATTTTTTCGTAACTTTGCATCAGAAAAAATGAAGCTCTTTTAATAGTATGATTAACCGTGTACTGATAAGAATCAAGGTAGTACAGCTCCTTTATTCCTACTTGCTTTCGCAAGAAGAATTTAAGATAGCAACCCTTCAGGACAATCCCTCACGCGACCGCAAATACGGCTACGGGCTATATCTCGACCTTCTCTTGCTTGTTCTTGAGCTGTCGGGATTCGACACCACAAACGGCCGTGCGCAATCACTGCTCCACGGACTCACTCTGAACAAACATATCAATAAAAATCAACTTGCTAAAGCGCTCAATGATATTGATGCCATACGAGAATTGATTTTGCTTGACAAGGGGAACACCAGGCAGTTTAGCGACATTGCCGCTGATATCTACAAAGCTATTCCCGAGCTTCCCGCGTATAAATCATACGCTAAGATTAAGAAGCCCTTAATGAAAGATGACGTGACGCTTTGGCTCTCTATCATCACCAATCTTTTTGAGAAGAACGAGGCTATGATAAACAGCTGCCGCCGCAACGAGCAGTTCACGATCAACGGTTTCAGCCAAGGCATTGAAATGCTTAAAGCCACGCTGTCAGACTATAGTGACAACAGTTCTCTTCTGCATAGTTCACGTGCGGCCCTTGACAAGGCTCTCAACAAGGCTTACGAACTATACAACGGTCTCTTGATGCTTATCCCTGAAATAACTCAAGCTCAGGCCGAACGTCTCGAACGTGCCAAAGAGAAATACTATCCCACTGACGAAGACCTCCACCCCGACACTCGATTCATCGACAATAAGTTTGCCCGTGCCATTGCAGAAAATGAATCCCTCTGCGATTATGTAGAAAAGACAAAGATGAACTGGGAGACCGATGTCAATCTGATAGAGTCGCTGCGCGAGGCCGTGGTGGAAAGCGATGACTACAAGGCATATATGAGCATCAAGGGAGAGACCACGTTTGAACAGGATGTTGACCTGTGGCGCAACCTGTTCAAGAATATAATCCTCCCCTCCGACGAGCTTGCCGACACTCTTGAATCAAAATCCATCTATTGGAACGACGACTTACACGTCATGGGCACCTTTGTGCTCAAAACTATCCGCCGATTTGCCCAAAGCCCCGACGGAGGCATCGGCATCACTCCGCTCCCGCAATTCAAGGACCGCGAAGATAGTGATTTTGGCCCCGAACTGTTTATGAACGTGGTCAATCATTATGAGGAATACAAGACCCTGGTTGAACAGTATGTCAACACCACCCGTTGGGATGCAGAGCGCCTGGCATTTATGGATATAGTGATAATGGTGACTGCCATTGCCGAGATTATCAATTATCCAGCCATTCCTATCGCAGTGAGCCTCAATGAATATATCGAGATAGCAAATGCTTACTCAACGCCGCGCAGCGGCCAGTTTATAAACGGCATTCTCTACTCCGTCATCAACCATCTGCGCGAAGAGGGGCGCTTGCTCACAAAATAATTCACAGATAATATAAATACCAAATTACTAATTACTAATGATGCTTAACACCATTCTTCTTCAAACTCAGGGCAGCGGCCTTGGAAATATTTTGATGATTGTGGCCCTCATAGCCATCTTCTACTTCTTCATGATTCGTCCGCAACAGAAAAAACAGAACGAAATCAAAAAGTTCCGCGAAGGTATCAAGCCCGGCGACCAGATAGTGACAGCCGGCGGCATCTACGGCAAAGTGCGCAATGTCAACGACACCACATTCGTGATAGAAATAGCCAAAGACGTAAAAATCACAATCGACAAAGGCTCTGTCTATCCCTCAGCTGAGCAAGCCGCTTCAAACGCTCAGTCAGAGTCGAAATAATCACCGAATATCGCACACAACACTCTCCCCACCTCTTCCCCTCTCCGGAAATGATTAAAAAGGAGCAAATTTTTCAGATTGCAGAGCGTCTTAAAGCCGCACTCCGCTCCAATCGCGGACGGGATATTATGCTCTATCTCCTTTTTGTGGCCATCTCGTTCGTGTTCTGGATGTTTATGTCGCTCGACGCAGAGCGTCAGCGCGATTTCGACATCCCCTTTGAACTGACTGACATCCCGGACAGCGTAGTGACAATATCTCAGCCTCCGCGCGAAATCTCAGTAAGCGTTAAGGCGAAAGACACTCAGTTGCTCCGATTTATGTGGGGTAAGCAAGCGCCTCTCAGATACAAATGGGCTGACTATGTGAAGGATGAAAGCACATTCCTGATTCCTCACTCCAAGTTAGACAGCAAATTAAGAGACTATTTCGGAGCAGCAGTGCAGATAGTTTCGTTTCGTCCCGACTCTGTGAGACTCGACTATACTACGGGGCCGGGCGTGAAAGTGAAGCTCTTGGTGCAGGCTGATGTGCGCTCCGCGTTGCAATATATTCAGTCAGGCGCTATTACCGCTAATGTTGACTCCGTGACGCTCTACTCCACCACCGACCTGCCCCACTCCCTACAAGCCGTTTCCACTGAAATGATAGTTAAATCAGAACTTAAGGATACGGCCCGTTACGAAGTGAAAGTCAAGCCAATAGCCGGAGTGAGAATTATTCCGGACAGGGTCACTGTGACTATCCCTGTGGAGCCTCTGATATTGCGCAAAAGAATGGTGCAGATAGATTGCATCAATCTGCCTGAAGGGAAAACGCTTGTCACATTTCCATCGCAGATTGAGGTGTCATACCTTGTGCCTATGAGCGCATATAGCGATGATTATCCAATCAAAGCATTCGTCGATTTCTACGACACCGCCCTCCCAGGCGACAGAATCCCTGTGAGTCTTTCAGCTATCCCTGCCATATATCGCAGTGTGTCACAAAGTACGGACAATGTTGAGTATATCATCGAAAACAACTGACAGCCGTCCGATTGTCGTGGCCATCAGCGGAGGCATTGGCAGCGGCAAAAGTGTGGTGTGCCGGATAGTGAGCGCTCTTGGTTATGAAGTCTACGACTGCGACCGTGAAGCAAGAATGCTCATGGATTCCAGCAGTGAGATTAAGGAGCGCCTCAAGGCTGAGATTCATCCCAAGGCCCTCGCTGAAACCGGTGAAATCAACCGCAAAGCCATCTCCGAAGTTGTCTTTGCTGACGCAGCCAAGCTGAATCGCCTTAACGAGATAGTCCACGGCGCAGTCCGCAATGACTTGACACGGCATATCAATAGCACAGACGCTGAAATAATCTTTGTTGAGACCGCTATCTTGTATCAGAGCGGACTTGACCGTATGGCCGACTATGTCTGGGAGGTGACGGCCCCGCGCACACTGAGAGTAGAGCGAGTGATGGCCCGCAACGGCTTGACTCCGGACGAGGTGACGGCACGCATTGAATCGCAGGAAGCATACACTCCGAGCGAGCCTCATCCGAGAGTAGCCACGATAATCAACGATGGAGTGGCTCCGCTGCTCCCGTATGTTGAAAAATTGCTTGAGAGCATGACACTTGAAGAAAAGGTAGGGCAGACACTTGTTATCGGTTTTGTCGGTACGGTAATGACGCCGAAAATTTTAAAACGTATTGCCCAAATCAAGCCTGCCGGCGTC
>JAFLRW010000137.1:242-5015 GCA_022511285.1 Duncaniella sp. | reverse complement strand
TGGCTCTCAACTCTGATAAATGGGAGTCAAATATGGGTGGCTTCTGGCTCTTGGTTGACAAGGAAAACAAGTGTGCCGACTACACGGAGGAAGATTTTGCCAATATCAAAGCTAACGACCACGGCTTTCAGGCTGTCACACCTAATATGACACACACGGTTGACAAGTTTGCCCCAATGATGATCTGTGTAGGCGGCGATTGGTGCTGGCCTCAGGAACTGAAGCATATTGACAAGGCTTACCCGTCGTCAGATGTAAAGCCCGGATTCAGAAGTTGGCTTAACAACAGCAAATTAGGCCAGGCTTGGTATGGCGAAGGGGGCACCGAGGGCGTAATCGTGAAACGTGAATCATTAAAATTCTCCAATATCAAATAAAACCTATCTTATCGAATATTGGTGAGTCGAGGCCGTGGCAGTAAGGCTGTCACGGCCTCAGATTTGCTATGACGATGCTGATTTTTAGCCGGGGCAACCGCATCAAAATTCAGCTTGATATCAAGGCAAGATACCCCGACAGGGGTTTTCAGATTACATTTTTGATGCGGTTGCCCCGGACAGGAGCATTTTTATTTTGTCATCTAACTAAGATATGCTAATTTTGCATACCTCAGAGGTAAGAACACCCCATCTATTGGCAGGTAATTTAAACTTGCTACATTCAAATCTGAACATATGAAACGTTTTTTAATTGCTGCTGTATTATTAGGTATCATGACTTGCATCGGCCGGGCTGCCGGAGCAGAAAATGCGGCCTCTTACCAGGCGCATCTGGCCAATCTCTTTACCGACTTCTCCTGCACCGAGCTGAAACCGGGCATCAATGCAACAAATCTGCCGGACAACGACGACTATAAAAGCCTGCCATCCGCTCTCCAAACCATGGCGATGAAGATTGTCAAGGGTGATTGGTCGGAAATTAATTCATACAACAACGTCAATGCCGACTGGGCTGACTCTTATGCCCGAAAATACCGTGTACAGCTCTACGAGCCCTATTCCGAAGGTGGTGCCGCCGCATCAATGGCCGGAATATCGCAATACACCAATATGTGTAACCCCACCGGTATCCTGGGAGACAAGGGCTCGACTCTATATGTCATGGTGAGAGACGATATTAAGGACGGTTCGTCACTTTATATCCGCGAAATCCCCGATGTAAACTATCATAACGATGTAAAAGACGCCCCTGAAAACATTGATGGCGTTACAATAAGGGGCATAAAACTCAACAAGGGTCTGAACATCATCACCACTCAGTTTGACAACTCGCATCTGTTCATCTATTATTCAGTTGCCACCGCTGCAATTCCGTCAGGCGGCTCGCGCTATCAGCATGTGGAGAAGAACAAACTCTCCAATTTCTCTCCGATAAAAATCCACATAGAGGGAGGGCGCATCAACGGTTTCTTCAACTATGTGGGCGACACTGTGGCAGACACAAACGGTGAGACGCTGTATAAGGGCGACACCGAAGATGACTTTAAATACACCGTTGCCCGCGCCACTCACCCTATGTATGACCTTATAGGGCGCTATCTTATACTGCATTTCCATCTCGAGGACACTCCCAACGGCTCGTCGGCTCCTATAAAGGGTGTGAAATCTGCATTGTTAACCAACCGCACACCGGGTGCCGACAGAGAATATAACCCCGAAACCATCCTCAAATCGTGGGACCGCATGTGCATGTCGGAGCGCATATTGATGGGCTTGCAGAGCGATGAGGAAATCAATGAGTTCAACAGCATGTATGCCGGTCCCCTTCTTGGCAATCCCGACGGCTCCTATTACGAAACCATCGTCAACACCAACGATAAGGTGACAGCCGGAGGCACCACCTACAGTCTTGACCCCGGCTATCACTACAACGACTATTTCAACAATAAGCTGATGGGTATATCCCAAAACAGAGAAGGGCTCTTTATGAGCGCAACTTCTTGGAGAATGGCTTTCCATGTCAATACTGTCGAGGCCATCCTGACACTATTCGACCATGGCGACATCTGGGGTCCGGCCCACGAATACGGTCACATCAATCAGGGGCCTATAAATATGGCCGGAACCACCGAGGAGTCTAACAATATCTTCTCCAATGTAGCGGTATATTTCGTTGGCAAGCAAACATCCCGTAGTGACTTCATCTCTAATCAGTTTAAGATTTTCCAACAAGGAAAGAATTTTCTCGAACACGGCACTTGGGGCACAACCCGCATGTTCTGGCAGCTGTGGTGTTACTATCACGCCACAGGCCACAACAAGAAGTTCTTCCCCCGTCTTTATGAACTTCTCAGAAATCACCCCATCAAAAAAGTGACACGACCCGGCAAACACAACGAATATTACGACCAGCTTCAGTTTGCCAAGATGTGCTGTATTGCAGCCGGCGAAGACCTTACGGATTTCTTCACCGCCTGGGGATTTTTCATCCCGCTCGAATATATGTTTATCAACGATTATAGTCAATATGACGCATATCTCACCCGGGAGGATATTGATGCCGCCAAGGCGGAAATTGCCGGCTTCCGTTTTCCGAAAAATGAATCTATAATCCTTATCGACGACCGTCCCGGGATAACCGACCGTGACTCTTACGACGGGTTCCCAATCCGGAATGCCGGCGAATTCGGCGGACTCGATGCCTTCCGCAACGAGACCACTCCTCAGGGCAATTTCAGTTTCACAATTTCGCTGAACCGGGTCACAATCGAGACCGACGGTACTCCCGGAGCCGGCTATATCATCAGAGACAAAGATGGTAATCTGCTCGGGTTCTCCAATTCGAGCAGTTTTGAAGTCTCCGACGAACTCGCCGAAAAACTGCTCAGCGGTGAAGCATACGTCACTGCTGTCGGTGCCGACAATGCTCACACCACTGCCAATGTGGTCAATACTGCGCTGGACGGCTCGGACGAGCAGAAGAAAGCTTTACTGAACGACATATTAACAGCTACCGCCGATCTGCTCAAATATGTCGACACGACAGGCTCGAAAGTCGGTTATATAAAAGAGGAAGCAGCATCAGCGCTCCGGCAATGGTATGACAAAGCCATTGACCAAAGTAAATTGGAGACCCCCGAGACACCGCTCACCGAACTTATCGAAGGGCTCTCTACCGCTTACAACAAACTCCTCGACGACGACAGCAACTTCATCGGGATAGAGCTTGGCAACACGTATGTGCTTTATAACAACGGGAGAGGAACACAGTATTCTCTGACCACCGACGGCAAAGTCTGTACGGCGACAAAAACTGGCACTCAGACTTCCGTGCCCGAGAGCCAACAGTGGTTCCTGCAACCGCAGCCCGACGGGTCGTATTACATGAAGAATTACAGCTCCAACGTCTACGTCAGCAGCGGCGGCGTGCAGTCTGCTTCTTTCAACGTCAGCAGCACCGACAGGATAGCATTAGCTATTAATTCCGTTCGTGTAAAGGGCTCCAATATCGGTCTCTTCTCCATCGCGCCTCCGGGAAGCTCAATGGGTATGCACCTGACAAATTACGCCACAATTATTGGCTGGACCACTTCTGCCGGTGCTTCTCAATGGTCTATCGTAAAAGTTCACGATGCCACTGACGATGCCCTGTCCGGTAAACTTATCGACGAATATCGCGGGTTGCTCGAGGGCATCATAAAGCGATATGAAAGTCTGGAAGATAATATCGACCCGACGGGTGTAAAGGTGGGCTATTTGAAACCGGGAGCCAAAGAGGTCATTGAGGTCATCTGTGACAAGATTCAGGCTTTCATCGACGACAATAATTTGTCAGTGGCAGACTATCAGTCGATTTATGAAGAGCAATTCGCTCTCTATAACGATTATAGCACTTTCGGCTCTGACCTGTATATAGATATCGAATCCGGCGCAGCCTACACTATAACCAGCGTGTATAATCCATCAAGAGTGCTTGCGGCCACGAGCGCCACCATCGTAGCGAGTGAACCGGCTAAAGTTGCATTCAGCGGCCGGTGGGTATTCAAAAAAGCTGACGAATACGGGATGTATCTTATCCGCAATTTCGAGGAGAAAGGATTCATCCCGTCGGTAGGTATTTCTTATGATTCCGGCATCGCGCTTAGAGATAAAGGTGACCCGTATGCCTTGGTGCCTGTGAATGAAAATATCGGACACTTCGGCATTTCGGCCGACGGCTACAACATGAATTCACTGGTAATCAACTCATCCGGCACTGCCGTCAGCCTCTCGGCTATGACAAATGAATATGGACGGTGGATGATAACTAAAATTCACGACAAGGAGTTTGTTTCACTGCGCGACGCATTGAGTGAAGCCCTTGATGTTGCTCAGGATTTGATTTTTAATCATTGGCAGGAATTTCCGGACATGGAAACTTATATGGATTTATGGAATTCCGTGGAAGACGCACGAGGAGTATACAACGACATCAACTGTTCAATCGACAAATTGAAAGAAACCGTTGAAAATCTATCCAATTTGAATGCTCAATGTGATGCTCTTATCAATAATTCTGAGATTGTAACAGCCTCGGTATTGCAGGGATTCAACGATGCCACCGACAATAGCACCGGAGCCGTAAATCGCACGGCTTTCAGCCCATCCGGGACATATACAATTACCAACTTCCTGAAACTCTCCAAAGATGTTGACCCGGCCTCCATTCAGGTGTCGGTAGCTCCTGCCGACGATTGGATAAGTGCCAATGCCGACACCGACCTCTCTTCGGCTTACAAGAATGCGTTTGCCGCAATGGGGGCGGACCCGAAAGTCAGCGAACAATTCGACATCC
>JAFLRW010000137.1:0-232 GCA_022511285.1 Duncaniella sp. | reverse complement strand
ACGGGTTCTGGTTTGCCGACGGTGCTTCGGCAAAGGTTGTTAAAAACGGGATGGACGGTGAGTCATATTGCTACGACCTTATATTGAAGGTGCCTTGTTCAGGTGCTTACGACATTAATATAGCCCCGACCGACAAGTCGATTGCATTCTTCGATAAAGACAGTAAGATTATCACTCCTGTAGGTCTTGAAATCTATCCCAATCTCACCGCGCTTTTCAATTCCAGCAAAGG
>JAFLRW010000136.1 GCA_022511285.1 Duncaniella sp. | reverse complement strand
CGGCAAATGATATGCAAATTTAAAAGGAAATTTCCGTCTTTGCAAAAGTTTTTAGTTATTTTTTTGCGGCACGAGGCTCATTTTTATTTCGCTTGCTCTCATTTTCGCTCTGCAGCCACTTTTTTTGAGTTTTTTATTAACAATTTCTAACAAGTCTGAAATATTTTTACTAATTTTG
This sequence comes from Duncaniella sp., assembly GCA_022511285.1. Lineage (GTDB taxonomy): Bacteria > Bacteroidota > Bacteroidia > Bacteroidales > Muribaculaceae > Duncaniella. The sequence goes on along the minus strand of JAFLRW010000136.1, from coordinate 4,859 downwards.
CCAACTTAAAAATCGGGGTGTCGAAATTCGGCAACTGAAGGTCTGTTTTCGCCACTGCTCGGTGCCCCGCAAAGCTAAGGTAACAGAGATTTTTTTCACTATATACATAAATTCACATTTTGTCAATGAGAAAGGCCATTAACCTGACCAAAGGTTTGAACCTCAATCTAAGGGGTGGTCTGACCGACGTGCAACCCGCAGCGACGGTGGTTCCGCAACGAGTTGCGGTGACTCCGGCTGATTTTCCCGGCTTTACGCCAAAACTCGAAGTAGCCGAGGGAGATGCTGTGGTTCAAGGGCAACCGCTGATGCACGATAAGACCTATACCGACATCAAACTGACGGCTCCGACGGGAGGCGTGGTTGAGAGCATAGTGCGCGGTGAGCGCCGTCGCATAGAGCGAGTTATAATCCGCACGTCAGCCGAACAGACTGCACCCACAATCATAAAAGCCAACTCCGGCAATGCCTCATCAGTGGCATCCGCACTCAAGGCATCAGGACTATGGGCAATGATGCGACAGCGACCTTACGATATAGTGCCTGACCCCACTCAGACACCGCGCGACATTTTTGTCACCGCCATGGACACTGCTCCGCTCGCTCTCAATCCCGCCACAGTAGTAGCCGGGAAAACTGCACAAATAGAGGCCGGAGTGGCTGCACTTGCACAGCTGACAAGCGGACGCATATATATAGGTGTAGCTGCCAACTCTGATTTCCCCGACATCAAGGGGTGTGAGATTGTGGAGTTTACTCCCCTTCATCCGGCCGGTAACGCCGGCATCCAGGCAGCCAACATATGCCCGGTCAACAAGGGAGAGACAGTGTGGACTCTTGACATCACAACGCTGGCGGCCATAGGCTCGCTGATGCTCTCCGGCGTGGCCGACATGACGGTGGCTGTGGCTGTAACAGGGGCCGAGGTGGAGCGTCCACAGGTAGTCACCACTTGTCCCGGCGCCGATATAGCCGATATTGTGAAAGGTAATATCAAGGCCTCAGATATCCATCTGCGCTACATTGCCGGCAATGTGCTGACCGGAATCCCGGAGGGGCTCGATGGCTATCTGCGCTACCCTTACCGCCAGGTGACTGTCATTCCAGAGGGCGACGACGCCGATGAGTTCATGGGCTGGGCATCTCTGAGTCCTTCAAAAATGAGCGTCAGCCGCTCGTTCTTAGGCAAATTCCTTGGACGCAAGTTCAATCCCGACGCTCGCATCAATGGCGGACGCCGCGCCATGATTATGAGCGAGGTCTATGACCGCTATCTGCCTATGGACATCCTGCCCGAACAGCTTATAAAGGCCATCGGAGCCCACGACATTGACAAGATGGAGGCTCTTGGCATCTACGAGGTGGCGCCTGAGGACTTTGCGCTGGCCGAGTATGCCGATCCTTCAAAGATTGAACTGCAAAAAATAGTGCGCGAGGGGCTCGACTACCTCCGCAGAGAGGTGTAATCCCCGCTGTATTAAATAATCATTGACTAATGAAAGCCTTACGCAACTATCTCAACCGCATCAAGCCCGCCTTTGAGCCCGGCGGCAAGTTACAGAGCCTGCATAGTGTGTTCGACGGGTTTGAATCATTCCTTTTCACCCCCAACACCACATCCGGGAGCGGAGCGGTAAATATCCACGACAGCTTAGACTCGAAGCGCATTATGATTATCGTGGTCCTCTCGCTGCTCCCCTGCCTTCTGTTCGGAATGTACAATACAGGCTATCAGAACTGGCTCGCCGCCGGCGCCACGGAGTTTCCATTTTGGGAATTAATAGCCTACGGATTCCTTGCCGTGCTCCCGCGCATAGTCGTGGCCTACGTGGTAGGTCTCGGCATAGAGTTTACGTTTGCTCAGTGGCGCCACGAGGAGATTCAGGAAGGATTCCTTGTCACCGGCATACTGATTCCCTTGATTTGTCCCGTGGAGACCCCGCTCTGGATGCTCGCCGTGGCCACAGCCTTCTCTGTAATCTTTGTCAAGGAGGTGTTTGGCGGCACGGGCTACAATGTATTCAACGTGGCACTCGTATCCCGCGCCTTCCTCTTCTTCGCCTACCCGGCTCAGATGAGTGGCGACAAGGTGTTTGTTTCCTCTCATAAAATACTCTCGCTCGGCCACGACCTGCCCAACGGCTTTACCGGCGCCACCCCCTTGGGGCAGATTGCCACCTTTTCCGGCGACAATCTCACTCTTACCGGTATCAACGACGCCCCGCTATCAGCTTGGGACGCCTTCATAGGTCTTATCCCCGGCTCATTTGGCGAGACATCCACACTTTGCATCCTCATAGGAGCCATCATCCTTTTAGCCACAGGAATGGCCTCGTGGCGCATTATGCTGAGCGTGGTGGTTGGCGGACTACTGATGGGCTGGATTGCCAATATTTTCCAGACTCCTACCTACCCCGCCTCGTTTCTCTCGCCGGTTGACCACCTACTCTACGGCGGATTTGCTTTCGCTGCAGTATTTATGGCCACAGACCCCGTGACCGCTGCTCGGACAGGCACAGGAAAGTATATCTATGGACTGCTTGTAGGCGTAGTGGCAGTGTTGATTCGCACATACAACAACGGCTATCCCGAGGGCGCAATGCTTGCCGTGCTGTTGGGCAATGCACTGGCACCGCTCATTGACTACTGCGTGGTGCAGACCAACATTTCCCGCCGCCGCGCCCGCCTCAAAGCTCGCACCGCCGCCAACTCATAAAAAAACTCCATCATACCACACACACCAAGAGTTATGAACAAACAAAGCAACACATACACCATAATCTATATAATAGTGCTGGTGGTGCTCGTGGGGACTGCTCTGGCATCCACTTCGCTTGCGCTAAAAGAGCGTCAGCAAGAGAACATTGATGCCGACAAGATGAGCCAGATTCTTGCTGCCGCTCTTGTCCACCCAGCCAAAGGCGAAGTTGTGGCCGACTACAACCGCTATGTGACCCGCAGCTTCACAGTCAATGCCGAGGGGGAGGAAATCGAGGGCACCAAGGCCTTTGATATAGATGTGGCAGCCCAGAGCAAACTTGCGGCTGACCAACGCCTTCTCCCTGTCTATGAATGTACTCTCTCCGACGGGGCAGTGAAATATATTCTCCCGGTCTATGGAGCCGGACTATGGGGCCCGATTTGGGGCTATGTCGCATTCGACGACAACGGCACGACTATCTACGGCGCCTACTTTGCCCACCAGGGTGAGACTCCGGGCCTGGGAGCCGAAATTGAAAAGCCACAGTTTTCTGACCAGTTTCAAGGCAAACAGGTGTTCAAAGAAGGGCGCTTCCGCCCCGTAGCCGTTGTCAAAAACGGAAGCAAACCGATGGATGGCGAAGACTATGTCGACGGCATCTCAGGCGGCACCATTACATCAAAGGGCGTCAGCGCAATGCTCGACAACTGTCTGACCCCCTACAGAAAATTCCTCCAATCGCTCAGTGAATAAATCCCATAGGCACAATGGCAGAAAAAATCAATACCAAGAGGGTGTTTCTCAACCCCCTATCCAAAGACAATCCCGTGGTGGTTCAGGTGCTCGGCATCTGCTCGGTGCTGGCCGTCACGGCCAAACTTGAGCCGGCCATAGTGATGGGCATCTCGGTGATAGCCGTGCTCGCTTTCGCCAACGTCATCATCTCGCTCATCCGCAACACTATCCCCACCAACATCCGCATAATAGTGCAGCTTGTAGTGGTGGCCGGACTTGTGGTAATAGTTGACCAAGTGCTCAAAGCGTTTGCCTACGATGCATCCAAACAGCTCTCAGTGTTTATTGGTCTTATAATCACCAACTGTATACTGATGGGTCGCCTCGAAGCCTTTGCTATGGCCAACAAGCCATGGCCATCGTTTCTCGACGGCATCGGCAACGGTCTGGGCTACGCCGCCATCCTGGTCATCGTCGGCTTCTTCCGCGAGCTGCTCGGCTCGGGCACTCTGCTCGGATATAACGTGGTGCCGCAATGTTTTTATGACGCCGGCTATGTCAACAACGGCCTGATGATTCTTCCCCCGATGGCCCTCATCGTGGTGGGGTGCGTCATCTGGGTGCAGCGCTCAATAAATAAGGACCTCCAGGAAAACGATTGAAAATAGAAACAATGGAAAACTTCAATATATTCATACGGTCGATATTCGTCGACAATATGATCTTCGCCTACTTCCTGGGTATGTGCTCATTCATCGCCGTATCCAAAAACGTGAAGACAGCCTTCGGACTCGGAGTGGCCGTGACATTTATGCTCGTGGTGACCCTCCCCGTCAACTATCTACTGCACACCTATGTGCTCAGCCCGGGCGCACTCTCATGGCTCGGCGAGGAATATAAGGCCGTTGACCTCAGCTTCCTCTCGCTCATAATGTTTATAGCAGTCATAGCCTCGATGACACAGCTTGTGGAAATGACAGTGGAGAAATATTCTCCGGCACTCTATTCCTCGTTAGGCATCTTCTTGCCCCTGATAGCTGTCAACTGTGCCATTCTTGGAGGCTCTCTATTTATGCAGCAGCGTGATTTCCCCTCGGTGTGGACAGCTATCTGTGCCGGCGGAGGCTGGGGGCTCGGATGGCTTTTAGCCATTACAGCCATTGCAGCGATTCGCGAACGCCTTGCCGTCTACTCCAACATTCCCCGCCCTCTGCGCGGTGTGGGCATCACTTTTATTCTCACAGCTCTTATGGGGATAGCTTTTATGAGCTTCCTCGGCATCAAAATCTAACAGCACTCTGACATTATGCAGACCCTGACCATACTCACCGGCGTGTGCATCTTTCTTATCATCACTCTCTCATTAGTGGTGATTCTGCTCATCGCCAAGAAATATCTTGTCCACTCGGGCAAGGTCACCATT
>JAFLRW010000135.1 GCA_022511285.1 Duncaniella sp. | reverse complement strand
AGCGCAGGATTTTCTATGCCGAGAGTCTCTACGAGGAGCTCGATAAGGTGTGTGTAATCCTCCACGCCCCACACTTCTGACGGTTCTTCAGACTGGCCGTGACCCGGAAGGTCGATATTCACTACCCTCCACCCTGCCTCCAAAGCTATGCGCTCGATGGATGCCACAGTGGTGAGATTACACCCCCACCCGTGCATCAAAAGCAATGTTCGAGGTCCGTCACCGTTGTCTGTGTAGTGAAGCCTCAACCCGCAGAGATTAGTAAACTTATCCATAGTCGGTGATTTGTCACACAAAGTTACAACAATTCCATCGTTCGACAAAATAGATTGTTTCCCCACTTTTCAGAAAGCCTAAAACGGGATGGCGATTTCGTGTTTTACCTCAGCCATCACAAACATACTTGTCAGCGAGCCGAGACTGTCAATCGAACCAAGCACATTGAGGATAAATTCACGATAATAACGCATATCAGGCGCACAGACTTTAAGCAAAAAATCATACTCTCCGGAGATATTATAACACTCCACTACTTCGGGAATCTCCTTAATGACTGTTGTAAAATTAACAGCAACATCATTAGTGATACGGCGCAATTTCACACAACAATACACCGTAAAGCCGCGATTCAGCTTGTCGGCATCCAACAGAGCAATATATTTTTTGATATAGCCCGACTCTTCCAGCCGTTTAATACGCTCAAATACAGGTGTGGTGGAAAGATTCACCCTCGAGGCTATCTCCTTAGTGGTCAGACGGGAGTTCTCCTGAAGGATTCTCAGGATGGATACATCCGTCTTGTCAAGAGTGTCCATAACTTAAACTAAAACAAACGTTAATACTTTAGAATAAATTTCGTTTAAACAAATAAACGCCTCATTTTACACAGGATATATTCTGTTTTATCTTACAAAATTAGAAATTATTTCTTATATCGCACTAAGATTTGTGTGTATATTTTTTAAATAGTAACTTTGTAAAGAAAATCGGACACTTCAATAGACATTTCCTATTATGACAGATAATAAATACAGATTTGAAACACTCCAAGTACACGTCGGACAGGAAACTCCCGACCCCGCAACCGATGCGCGAGCAGTCCCCATCTATCAGACCACAGCTTACGTGTTTCCAAATTGCCAAAACGCGGCCGACAGATTTGCACTAAAGGAGCCCGGCTACATATATAGCCGTCTCAACAACCCCACGCAGGACGTTTTGGAAAGAAGAATAGCAGCGCTGGAAGGTGGCACGGCAGCGTTAGCCGTGGCCTCAGGAGCGGCCGCAGTGTCATATGCCCTACAAAACATTCTCGGTCCGGGCGACCACATAATAGCGGCAAACAATCTCTATGGCGGCACAGTCAATCTCATCACCCACACCCTGGCTTCGCAGGGTATCGAGCATACCATTGTCAACGTCAACAACCTCATTGACCTTGAATCCGCAATAAAGCCCACCACAAAGGCGGTCTTTATAGAAACTTTCGGCAATCCCAACTCAGATGTCACCGACATCGACAACATAGCAAGGATAGCGCACAGCTATCACATCCCGGTGATTGTCGACAACACATTTGCCACACCATATCTTCTGCGCCCACTCGAACACGGGGCAGACATTGTGGTTCACTCCGCTTCTAAATTTATAGACGGCCACGGGTCGACTCTCGGCGGCATCATTGTGGACGGGGGCAAATTTGACTGGAAAAAAGAGCCGGAGAAATACCCCACGCTTGCTATGCCCGACCCTAACTATCATGGAGCCATCTTCGCTGATGCAGCCCCCGGAGCGGCATTTGTCACCAGAGTGCGCACTGTATTGCTGCGCGACACCGGCGGAGCAATTTCTCCGTTCAACTCATTCCTGCTCCTAAGAGGATTGGAGACTCTCTCACTGCGAGTGGAACGCCACGTGGATAACGCCCTGAAAGTGGTAAAATTTCTTTCCGGCCACCCTAAAGTGGCAAAAGTAAACCATCCGTCGCTCCCGGACCATCCCGATCATAAGCTTTATAATAAGTATTTCCCGAACGGTGGCGGATCTATCTTCACTTTTGAGATTAAAGGGGATAAAGATGCCACTTGGAAATTTATTGACTCGCTAAGGATATTTTCACTGTTGGCAAACGTGGCAGATGTGAAATCGCTCGTGATACATCCCTATACCACGACCCACTCACAAATGTCGGCAGAAGAGCTTAAAATGCAAAACATCTCGGCGGGGACAATCAGACTATCAATCGGCATTGAGCATATCGACGATTTAATATCTGACCTAAAGCAGGCTCTCGATGAAATCTGAAATTATCCAACAGTTGGATGCACGTATCCTTCTGCTCGATGGAGCTATGGGTACGATGATACAACAATATAAGCTCACTGACAGAGATTATAAGGGCAACAGATTTTCAGACATCACCATTGAATTAAAGGGGTGTCACGACATATTGTCGCTGACCTGTCCGGATATAATAGCAGATATCCACCGCAAGTATCTTGAGGCCGGTGCTGATATCATCACCACAAATACGTTCAACGCCAATACCATCTCTCTAAGAGATTACGGACTTGAAGATTACAGCTACGAGATTAATCTTGAGGCAGCAAGGATAGCGCGTCGGGAAGCAGACAAGATTTCAGCCATCACCCCCTCTCGTCCGAGATTTACGGCCGGCACGGTAGGGCCGACCAACAAAACCTCTTCAATGTCAGCCGACATTATGAATCCGGCGTCCAGGGAGGTGACCTTCAGTGAACTCGTTGAAGCCTACAAGCGTCAGATTGAGGGATTGATTGACGGCGGAACTGATATTATCCTTATCGAAACAGTGTTTGACACTCTCAATGCCAAAGCCGCTCTCTATGCAGTGGATGAGGTGGCCGAATGCCGTGGCAAAGAGATTCCCGTGATGATTTCAGCAACAATGTATGACTCAAGCGGACGCACTCTTTCAGGTCAAACTCTTGAGGCTTTCTACACTTCAGTGTCGCATGCCCGACTTCTATCCGTGGGGCTTAACTGTGCGTTCGGCCCATCACAACTACTCCCCTATGCCATACGCCTTGCCAAGATAGCAGAGTGTCGGGTGTCATGCCACCCAAATGCCGGGCTCCCTAACGCCTTGGGTGAGTATGACGAAACACCGGAAGCCTTTGCAGCTAAAATTGAAGAGTATCTCAAAGAGGGTTGCGTAAACATCATCGGCGGATGCTGCGGCACTACGCCCCGACATATCCACGAAATCTCGAAATTTATTGACAATTATCCCCCGAGAGAAATTCCGGAGAGAGACCACACCTTAAGGTTAAGCAATCTCGAGCAGCTCTGCATCGCTCCCGAATCCAACTTCATCAACATTGGCGAGCGCACCAACGTGGCCGGCTCGGCCAAATTTGCCGGACTAATCCGTGAGGGTAATTTCACGGAGGCTGTCAGCATTGCTCGACGCCAGATTGAGGCCGGTGCGCAGATTATTGATGTGTGTATGGATGATTCGATGATCAACGGCGCGGAGGCCATGCAAACATTCCTCAATCTAATAGCCTCGGAGCCTGAAATTGCGAGAGTGCCGGTGATGATTGACTCATCTGACTGGAATGTGATTGAAGCAGGACTGAGGGCGTGTCAAGGAAAATGTATTGTCAATTCCATCTCTCTCAAAGAGGGGGAAGAGTCTTTTCTATCTAAAGCCAAACGGATAAGAAGATACGGAGCGGCCTTGGTGGTGATGCTGTTTGATGAGGAGGGGCAGGCAGATACTTACGAAAAGAAATGCAAAGTAGCCGAAAGATCATACAGACTACTGACTCAACACGGATTCCCTGCCGAGGATATAATCTTTGACCCGAATATTCTCACCATAGCCACCGGCATTGCCGAACACGACAGTTATGCGGCCGACTTTATCAATGCTTTACGATGGATAAAGGAGCATCTGCCCCACTGCCACTTGTCGGGAGGAGTCAGCAATCTATCGTTTGCATTCCGGGGCAACAATCACATCCGCGAAGCTATGCATTCGGTGTTTCTCTTCCACGCCATTGCCGCGGGATTGGATATGGCGATTGTAAACTCTCAAATGCTCAGAGTCTACTCTGAGATAGAGCCCCAACTTCTTACTCTCATTGAGGATCTCATCTTTATGCGTCGGCCGGACGCTACAGAGCGGCTGATAGAATACTCTACTTCTGCCACTAACGATATTGTGCCCTCCACCACCGATGAGACGATCTCGGAAACTCTTCCGGTGGAGCAGCGGATTCGCCGTCTTCTGCTCAAGGGCATCAGCGACGGACTTGAAAATGACCTTAAAGAAGCTCAAGAACAACACCCGTCGGCACTGAAAATTATCGAGTCAATGCTGATGCCTGCAATGGATGAAATCGGCATCCTATTTGGCGAAGGGAAAATGTTTCTCCCCCAAGTGATTAAGAGCGCCCGAGTGCTTAAAGAAGCTATCTCAATTCTTGCACCCTCAATGAAAGCCACACACTCGCCGATAAGTCACGGCAAGGTGCTGATAGCAACTGTGAGAGGAGATATTCACGACATCGGAAAAAATATCGTATCGCTCGTGGTGGGCTGCAATGGATATGAAGTGACTGACCTCGGTGTTATGGCTGAGGCCAAAATGATTGCAGATAAAGCCGAACAGCTAAAGCCTATCGCCATAATGCTCAGCGGACTGATTACACCTTCTCTAAACGAAATGGTCGAAGTGTGCAAGGAGCTTGAACGTCGCGACATAAGAATCCCTGTGATTATTGGTGGGGCCACCACAACCCCATTGCATACGGCACTGAAAATTGCACCGGAATATAGCGGGGTTGTGCTCCATGCACCTGATGCAAGCTATAATTCCCGCTTTCTGGCACGCCTGAGATCTGATGATTCTCAGCTGTTTATTGAGCAGACTAAGGCCGGACAGGAAAAACTCAGACAAGATTATCAAAATTCTCTTTCCAAGTCAGCCAGACTCCTATCCATCGAAGCCGCCCGCAACAAGTCTATTAAAAAGACCGTCCCATCTCCGATGCCAAAATCAACAGAGCGATTCGTCGCCATAGATTTTGACATTGCCGAAGTTGAGCCCTTTATTAATTGGGACT
>JAFLRW010000134.1 GCA_022511285.1 Duncaniella sp. | reverse complement strand
CTCTATAGACGAAATGATCAACATTCATTTCTCTCACAATAGATATTGATGCGATTGCCCCTTTTTAGTGGATGAAAAATTTGGTTATGCCGCTGATTTAGCGTATTTTTGTATCCAAATACTCATATTCAAACGATGAAAAAATTTTTTATCTCTTTTCTTGGAGCCCTTGCGGGTATTTGGTTCTCTCTATTTATTGCCTTTTTCGGCATCATCATAGCTGTAGCAGTGGGAACTGCCTCGAGTGGTGGAAAGGTGACCAAGGATGTTAAAAAAGGAAGTTTTCTTTGCCTTGATTTGTCAGGAGTGATTGCTGATCGCCCCGGTTCGATAAAACCTATTGAGTTCCTCCAGGGTAACACAGACTTGCCGCTTGGACTAAATGAAATAATAGCCGCTATTGACGCAGCCGCAGATGATGATAAAATCAGCGGGGTTGTGATTGAAGCTAACGGCGGGATTGGCGCAGGTATGGCGCAGTTGCAAGCCATCCGTGAGGCTTTGAGCCGTTTCCGTAGCAAGGCTCCGCAGAAATGGGTGTATGCCTACGGCGATAACTACACCCTGGGTGAGTATTATCTTGCTTCGCTTGCCGATTCGATTTTTGTCAATCCTATTGGAATGATTGACATCCACGGCATTGGTCAGCAGGGCCTGTACTTTAAGGATATGCTTGACAAACTCGGAGTAGAAGTGCAGGTGGTGAAGGTGGGCACGTATAAGAGCGCTGTGGAGCCTTTCATTCGCAACGATATGAGCGAACCCGCACGAGAGCAGGCCTCAGTGTATATAAAGAATATATGGAGTTTTATTTCCTCCCAGATTGCCGAGGGGCGAAAGGTCGACGCTGCTACGGTCAACTCTTGGGCTAATTCATATCTTATGACACGCCCGGCTGAGGAGTATGTGGCTGAAGGGATTGCCGACAGGCTGCTCTATCGTCACGAGTTCGACGAGCGTCTCTGTGCTCTCACTGATGTCGATAAGCCCAAAGACCTCCATTCAGTAAGTGTGACTGACTATGTTAAGGGCAAGGATATTCTCAAGAAAGATTCCGGGAAAGGAGCGAAAATAGGTGTCCTTTATGCCTGCGGCGATATTACCGACGAGGATGGCGATGGTATCGTGGCCGCTGACTTGGTGTCCGAAATTCTCCGGCTCGCTGAGGAGGATGAGATTGACGGCCTTGTGATGTATGTCAACTCAGGTGGCGGCAGCGCCTATGCCTCTGAACAGATTTGGGAGGCTCTGCAGCAGTGGAAGAAGATTACTGCCAAGCCGCTATATGTCTCTATGTCTGACTATGCCGCCTCGGGTGGTTACTATATATCCTGCGGCGCTGACCGCATTTACGCTCAGCCCACCACCCTGACCGGCTCAATCGGTATCTTCGGTATGATTCCAAATGTCCAGCCTTTGATGTCGCAGAAATTGGGTGTCCACGTCTCCACTGTCCGCTCTTGCGAAAAAGGCGAAATGCCTGGCATTTTTGAGCCAATGAGCCCCGGACTTGCATCTGCTATGCAGGGTTATGTGGATCGTGGCTACGACCTGTTCACCCGCCGTTGTGCCGAGGGGCGACACATAAGTCAGGACTCAATCAAGGCTATTGCCGAAGGCCGTGTCTGGGATGGGTGTGAAGCCCTGAAGCTGGGCTTGGTTGACGAAATCGGTGGCCTCGATGCTGCAATAGCCGGTATGGCTAACAAACTTAATGTGGAATCCTGGACCATCTGCGAATTCCCTGAAAGGGAGATTAAATGGTATGATGCCATATTTGAGGCTGGTGCTGAACTGAAAGCCTCGATAGTCAAATCCGAACTGGGTGAAGCCGCCCCCCTCTATGAGGCGATTGAGCGAGTAAAACAGATGTCGGTGCTTCAGGCAAGGATGGAGACCGTAGAACTGAGACTTTGATTGACCCCCCTTTTTTCACTACTGTGAGGTAAGAAAATCCACCCTCTGATGGCACGCTCCAAACTCCTCTCCACGCTGCTGCTCTATCCCCTGTCGCGATTGTATGGGATAGGGGTTTGGGTGCGCAACAGGCTGTTTGACCACGGGGCTCTGAAGAGCATTAAATTTGATATACCGGTAGTGGCTGTAGGCAATATTGCCGTGGGTGGAACAGGAAAAACACCACACGTGGAATATCTGATAGAGACTCTCTCTGCTCATTACAACATCGCTGTCCTATCTCGAGGATACAAACGCTCTACAACCGGCTTCATACTTGCCTCGCCTGAAAGCACACCTGCCGAAATAGGCGATGAGTCATATCAAATCTACTCAAAATATGGCGCCTTGGTGACAGTTGCCGTCTGTGAGAGTAGGGTAGAGGGTATCAATCGTCTGCTCGAACTGAACCCTGCAATCTCTATGGTGCTCCTTGACGATGCTTTTCAGCATCGATATGTCAAACCGTCTGTATCCATCGTCCTGACAGAGTTTAACCGCCCCGTGTTTAAGGACCATTTGCTCCCTTACGGCAGGCTGCGTGAACAACGTGCCGGGCTAAATCGTGCGGATATTGTCGTGGTCACTAAGTGCCCGGCAGATATGAAGCCTATGCAATATCGCATCTTCGAAGAGAATCTCAACCTCTTTCCGTTTCAGAAACTCTTTTTCTCTTCGTTCCATTATGGAGCCCCTGTGCCGGTATTCCCCGATTTCTGCCGGGAGGTGCCGCGTCTTAATATGCTCCCATCTGACACACATATTCTTGCCGTGAGCGGTGTCGACAACCCTCGTCCATTTGTCAAACAGTTGCGCCGCTCTCACGCTAAAGTGAAGCTGACCCGATTTAGCGACCATCACTCTTTTTCAGCCTCTGATATTGAGCGTGTGGCCGATAAGTTTGACCAACTCCCGGGCAGAAACAAGTTTATCTTGACCACGGAAAAGGATGCCGTGAGAATGCGCTACAATCCTTTTATTCCTGACCGTTTGAAGGGACTGATTTTTTATATCCCTGTCAAAGTGCGCTTTATTGAACGTGGCGATGGTGAGTTTGCCGACTGCGTGGAAAAAACTCTGAAAGAGTCCAACCTATTCAAGTAATATAAAATCATCAACATTCAAAAACAATATCCGAAATGCTCGAAAAAATAAATCAGACCGCCGCCTTCCTTCGTTCCCGCGTTGAAGGGGAGATGCCAAAGATTGCTATTATTCTTGGCACTGGCCTTGGCCCGTTGGTAGATTCTATTGACGATAAAACATACATTCCATATTCCGAGATTCCTAATTTCCCGGTGTCGACCGTCGAAGGCCACAGCGGAAATCTGATTTTTGGTATGCTTGGCGGAAAACGTGTCATTGCCATGCAAGGTCGGTTCCACTATTACGAGGGATATGATATGAAGACCGTGACATTCCCGGTCAGAGTCTTCAAAGCGCTCGGCGTTGAAGTGCTTTTTGTTTCTAACGCTTCCGGCGGTATGAACAAGGAGTTTGTAGTAGGTGATGTTATGACTATCACTGACCATATTAACCTCTTCCCGGAGCATCCGTTACGTGGACGCAATTACCCCGAACTCGGCACACGATTCCCGGCTATGACCTACGCCTATGACCCCGATCTGAAACGTCTCGCTGATGAGGTGGCTGCTGAAAAAGGTATTCGCCTTATGCACGGTGTCTATGTCGGAGTCACCGGGCCCACATTTGAAACTCCGGCCGAATATGAGTATTATCGAGTGATTGGTGGTGACTGTGTAGGTATGTCCACCGTCCCCGAAGTCATCGTGGCAAATCATGCCGGAATGCGCGTCTATGGCATCTCGGTGATCACCGATTTGGGTGGAAAGGATGTCACGCAGGTCCCCACTCACGAGGAGGTGCAGCAGGCCGCTGTCATCGCTCAGCCTAAGTGCCTCGAGATTATGAAAGAGCTCGTCGCACGCACACAGGTATAACCGTTCACCCATATCAATACATGGAAATTTCCCATCTTGGCGAATTTGGACTTATTGACCGCCTCACCAAAGACCTCCCAATAGTTAACGCTTCGACTGTCAAAGGTGTGGGCGATGATTGTGCTGTGTTGCGCAATAAGGAGTCTGACATTCTCGTCACCACCGACCTCCTCCTCGAAGGAGTCCACTTTGACCTCACGTATGTGCCGCTCAAGCATCTCGGCTATAAGAGTGCTGTGGTCAATTTTTCCGACGTCTATGCCATGAATGGAACTCCGCGCCAGATCACCGTTTCGCTCGGTATCTCAAGCCGGTTCACCGTTGAGCATATTGAGGAGCTCTACTCGGGCATCCGTTTGGCCTGTGAGATTTATGGCGTTGACCTTGTCGGTGGCGACACCACTTCTTCGCGGCAGGGGTTGGTGATTTCTATTACTTGCATCGGCGAGGCTCAGGCCGACAAGGTGGTGTTGCGCTCCGGTGCGCGTGACACTGACTTGATATGTGTCTCCGGCGACCTCGGCGCGGCATACATGGGGCTCCAGTTGCTTGAACGTGAGAAGGCTGCCTCTGCCGGACAAAAGGATTTCGAGCCTCAGTTCCAAGGTAAGGAATACCTTGTGGAACGTCAGCTCAAGCCCGAAGCCCGTCGAGATGTGATTGAGGCCCTCGAAAAAGAGGCTATCCTCCCCACTGCTATGATGGATATCAGCGATGGCCTTAGCTCTGAGCTTTTGCATATATGCAAGGCCGGCAATGTGGGTTGCAGAATATATGAGGATAGGATTCCTATTGACTATCAGACGGCTATTATGGCTGAGGAATTGGGGATGAACCTTGTCACGGCTGCTCTCAACGGGGGCGAGGATTATGAATTGCTTTTCACTGTCCCCCTGCATTGCCATGAGCAAATTCAGAAAGTGGCCGGAGTGAAAGTGATTGGTCATATCACCAAACCTGAGTTGGGATGCGCTATGATAACACGCGACGGCTCTGAGCTCGCTCTCCGAGCTCAAGGCTGGAATCCTCTGGCTGCTCATTCCGATTCTGATTAAGCACTCGCTTATGCCAGCCACATTGACATCTGAAAAAACGGCCGCAAGGGTGCTCGCCGAGCTCCTTGCGGCTCACAATATTAATAGGGTAGTACTCTCCCCGGGAAGCAGGAATATTCCGCTGATTGTGGCCATCTCACGCAGTGGCAATATCGATTGCCACGTGGTGGTCGACGAGCGGAGTGCGGCTTTCATTGCTCTTGGAAT
>JAFLRW010000133.1 GCA_022511285.1 Duncaniella sp. | reverse complement strand
TCACACCATCACAGCAAGCGGCCGAGGCCCGACTGGCAGAGCGCTATTCAAGCACTCCGCCCATTAGCCGGCTTCTGGCCATTCGCGGCATTGACAGCGTCAGGGAGGCTGAGCTATTCTTCCACCCCTCGCTGCGCGAGCTCCACGACCCGTTCCTTATGCCTGATATGGAACGTGCAGTGGCGCGGCTCAACAGGGCTTTAGGGTCGAAAGAGAAGATTATGGTCTATGGCGACTATGATGTCGACGGCACTACGGCCGTGGCGTTAGTCTACAAATACCTCAGAAACTTCTCCTCCAACATCGACTACTATATCCCCACACGCGCCGAGGACGGATATGGCATTTCGCACGCCACGATTGATATGGCTGCCGAACGCGGCTTCAGCCTCTTCATAGTGCTTGAC
Source organism: Duncaniella sp. (assembly GCA_022511285.1). Classification (GTDB taxonomy): domain Bacteria; phylum Bacteroidota; class Bacteroidia; order Bacteroidales; family Muribaculaceae; genus Duncaniella. The sequence continues at coordinate 4,815 of JAFLRW010000133.1, read as the reverse complement.
TGTGGGATAAAGGCCACTGAAGAAGTGGTCTATGCCCGTGAGAGAGGAATTGACTTCATCATCTGCGACCACCATGTGGCCGACGACATCCTGCCCCCGGCGGCGGCTATCCTCAACCCCAAGCTCCCCGGCTCGGGTTATCCCTGCCCTCACCTCTCGGGGTGCGGTGTGGGCTATAAGCTTATGCAAGCCTTCGCCATAAGCAACGGACTCTCCACCGCCGACCTCGAAGGGATGCTTGACCTTGTTGCAGTGTCCATCGCGGCCGACATCGTGCCTATGGTGGGCGAGAATCGTATATTGACCCATTTCGGGCTCCAACGCCTGAACTCCAACCCCAATATGGGGCTGCGCGCCATCATCCGTGTCTGCGGTTTGGCGGGGAAGGAAATCACCATCAGCGATGTAATCTTCAAGATTGGTCCGCGCATCAATGCGGCAGGCCGTATGCAGAGCGGCAAGGAGGCTGTAGACATCCTGGTGTGCCGCGACATGGCCGAGGCTCTTGAACGGGCTCGTGAGATAGACCGCCACAACGAGGAGAGAAAAGAACTTGACCGTCGCACAACAGAAGAGGCCGTCGCCCTTCTGGAGGCCGAAACAGACCTCGACAAGCGAAAATCAATCGTAATCTATCATCCCGACTGGCACCAGGGGATTATCGGCATCGTTGCCTCGCGCATCACCGAGCAGCACCATCGCCCCACGGTGGTGCTCACACAGTCAGGCGACCTTGCCACAGGCTCTTCCCGCTCCGTGCAAGGTTTTGACGTCTACTCTGCAGTGGGCTCAATGCGCGACCTCCTTGAGAACTTCGGAGGCCACACCTATGCCGTTGGCCTCAGTCTCCGCAGTGAAAACATTCCGGAGTTCAAACGGCGTTTCGAGCAGTATGTGGCCGCCAATATCGACCCCGAACAGCTTGCTCCGAGTATCAATATTGACGCCTATCTCAACTTTGCCGACCTGAGCCCCGAATTCCTAACGCTCCTGCGCAGATTCAACCCCTACGGTCCGGGCAACTCCAAACCGATATTCTGCACCCGCGGCGTGCGCGACTTCGGCACGGGTAAGATAGTCGGAAAATCAGGCGAACATCTCAAGCTTGACCTTACCGATGAGACCTCAGGCAAAGTCTATAGCGGAATAGCGTTCAATGCTCTCCCCTACTTTGACCATATTCACGCCGGGAAACCCTTCGATATCTGCTATACCATCGAAGAAAACCGTCGTAAAGGCTCGCGCTCAGTACAACTTCTCATCAAGGAGATAAAAATCACGCCATAGTGTTGACCCCTCTCTCCACCCTCCGCACCTATTGGGGTTACGACGCCTTTCGGCCGCTACAGGAAGAGATTATAACATCCGTCCTTGACGGCCACGACACCCTCGGGCTGCTCCCCACCGGAGGGGGCAAAAGCCTCACGTTTCAAGTGCCGGCAATGATGCTTCCGGGCATTACGCTCGTGGTCACACCTCTCATATCACTGATGAAAGATCAGGTGGACAACCTCACAGCGCGCGGCATCTGCGCCGTGATGTTCCACTCGGGGCTCTCTCGACGAGAACTCGATCTCGCTCTCACCCGCTGCCGCATCGGCAAGGCCCGCATTGCTTACCTCTCGCCCGAGAGGCTCCAAAATCGCAATTTCATAGCCGAGCTGCGCAGTTTCAACGTCAGCCTGCTCGTGGTCGACGAGGCCCACTGCATATCCCAGTGGGGCTATGACTTCCGACCCTCCTATCTCTCGATAGCCACTCTGCGCAGCATTATAGGCAGCAATATCCCCGTGCTTGCCCTTACAGCATCCGCCACCCCCGAAGTGGCCTCCGACATAATGCGCTCCCTGCATTTTGGCGAGCCGAGGATATATGCACGCTCCTTCGAAAGGCCCAATATCAGCTACATAGTACGTCACACAGAGACTAAAGACCAGATGCTACTGCGGGTGCTCCGGAACACCTCCGGGAGCGCCATTGTCTATGTGCGTTCGCGTAAACGCACACGCGAACTCGCCGAACTGCTCAGCCGCGAAGGGATAAGCGCCGAAGCCTACCATGCCGGTCTCGCCGCCGAGGAGAAAGAGGAGCGCCAAAACCGCTGGAAGGATGATTCCACACGCGTTATGGTGGCCACAAACGCCTTTGGGATGGGCATTGACAAACCCGATGTGCGCACCGTGGTCCACTATGACCCCCCTTCATCACTCGAAGAATATTATCAAGAGGCAGGGCGAGGCGGGCGCGACGGGCGTCCGTCATTCGCCGTAGCCATCACATCAGCCCGCGACCGCGCCACTCTCACCCGCCGCATCAGCGAGGCATTTCCCGACAGGGATTTCATAGCCCGTGTCTACGAACTTGCCTGTAACTTTCTTGACATTCCTGTCGGCTCCGGCTACGACTGCGTCTACGAATTTGACCTCGACAAATTCTGCCACACCTTCTCCCTCCACCTCTCACCTGTGGAAAGCGCCCTCGGCATCCTGTCACGTTCGGGATACATTGAATACATAGCCGAGACCACGTCACGCTCCCGTGTTATGGTGATAATGCGCAAGGATGAGCTTTACGACCTTGACCTGGACGACACCACAGAACGGATATTCCAGCAGCTATTGCGACGCTACACAGGGCTTTTTGCCGACTATGTTCCAATCAGCGAGGTAACCCTTGCCCGTGAGCTCAGACTATCTTCGCAGACTATTTACGAATCGCTCCTCTACCTCACACGCCTCCACGCCATACACTACATTCCGCAGCGCACCACCCCTTACATACACCTCACCACCTCGCGTGAAGAGCCGCGCCACCTCATCATTCCCATCGAGGTCTACGACCGGCAGCGCGAGCGGATGCAACAGCGCATTGACGCTGTCAAGACCTTTATGTTTGACGCATCAGAGTGTCGCGCCACAACCCTTTTGCGCTACTTTGGCGAAACCTCACACAAGCCTTGCAGCACGTGTGACGTGTGTCGGTCACGCCGGTCAGAACACGCTGATGCCCGAGCCATAGACTTGGCTTCCGGCATACTCTACCGCGCATCGCAACCCGGCGGAGTCACCCTTGCAGCCCTTGCCGAGCTCTACCCCTCACGCCGTGCCGAACTCTCAGCCACAATCCGCCATCTCATAGACCACGGCTCTCTAATCCTCAACGACACAACACTGCAATCATCCACAGACCACAATGGACAATAACGAAAGGCTCCGTCTACTCGAAGCAATCCGCAACAGACACAGCGTAAGGAGATACAACGCAAATCCGATAACAACAGATGTCGCGGCACTCCTGCAGTCAAAAATTGACCAACTAAACCGAACGGGGAATCTGCATATGCAGTTAGTCACCGACGAGCCGAAAGGATTCGGCGGAATCTTCGCCTACGGCAAGTTTTTCGGCGTCCGCAACTATGTGGTCATAGCCGGAAAGAAAGACGCCACGTTTGATGAACGTGTCGGGTATTATGGCGAACAATTGGTGCTGTATGCCCAGACTTTAGGGCTCAACACCTGCTGGGCCGGGCTGAGTTACAGGAAAGTGCCCGGCACATACACACTTGCAGCCGGCGAGCAGATAAGCTGCTACATTGCCATAGGATATGGCGAGACACAAGGCGTCGCACACAGAATCAGGGCTGCCGCCGACGTAAGCAACGCCGGGCCCGACACCCCGCAATGGTTTCTCGACGGAGTCAATGCCGCACTGTTGGCTCCGACAGCCATCAACCAGCAAAAATTCAGATTTGAATACATAGCCCCCAAGACCGCAAGCGACAAGGCCAAAGTTATGGCCCAAAAAGGCTTCTCCATTATCGGCTACACCAAGATTGATTTAGGCATAGCCAAATGCCACTTCGAAATTGCAGCAGGCACCGACAACTTCGAATGGATGGTCAGCACCACTTAATACTGCTCGTTCTCGTTGGGGAAATCACAGCTCTTCACATCTCCGATATAAGAGCCTATGGCATTTTCAATCACTGAAGCCAAGTCGGCATATCGGCGTAGGAATTTCGGAGAGAACCCCTGATTGATTCCGAGCATATCTTGAAGCACAAGCACTTGCCCGTCACAGGCACCACCGGCACCGATACCAATAGTCGGAATTGAGAGCATCTCCGTGGCCTTTGCAGCCAGAGCAGCCGGAATCTTTTCAAACACCACAGCAAAGCAGCCGGCTTCCTCAAGGAGCTTGGCATCGGCAAGGAGTCGGGCCGCTTCGGCCTCTTCCTTAGCCCTCACATTATATGTGCCAAACTTATTGATGGATTGAGGCGTCAGGCCCAGATGACCCATCACCGGAATACCGGCAGAGAGGATTAGGCGCACTGAGTCAATAATCTCCTCACCGCCCTCCATCTTGACAGCCTCGGCGCCGCTCTCCTTCATCACACGAATAGCCGAGGCAAGGGCCACCGAAGGATTGCCCTGATATGTGCCGAAGGGGAGATCGCACACCACAAGCGCACGCCGAGTGCCACGCACCACACTCGAGGCATGATAAATCATTGCATCGAGCGTCATCGGCAGCGTAGTCGTGAAGCCGGCCATCACGTTGGCGGCAGAGTCGCCCACTAAGATTACATCCATTCCGGCCTCGTCAACAAGACGAGCCATCGAATAATCATAGGCTGTGAGCATTGCTATCTTCTCGCCCTTAGCCTTCATCTCTGCAAGGCGGCGAGTGGTCACCTTGCGGGGGTCTTGTATGGTGTATGTCGACATTATATGTAAATTTTTTACTGTTTTAGGGCGCAAAGTTACCAACTTTCCGTGACTCGACACAAAAAAGCAATCAGAAAATTTTATT
>JAFLRW010000132.1 GCA_022511285.1 Duncaniella sp. | reverse complement strand
GTAGTGGTGGATGAAATGATTCCATATGCACGCCTCAGCGGTCTCCCCGAGCTGCCGCGCCGCTCTATATTCCACGCTCTCAATCAGAAGGCAATAGCTCGTCGCTATGCCCGCGAAACCGACAGAGACTATGATAGCCTCAACCTCATAGTGTGTCATCTTGGCGGCGGCATCACCGTGAGCGCTCACCGCAAAGGGCGCGTCATCGACACCACCAATGCCCTCGACGGCTGCGGGCCCTTCTCGCCCGAGCGGTCAGGCTCCCTCCCCCCGGGACCACTGGTAAGACTCTGTTTTTCCGGGAAGTACACCGAGGATGAGCTCATCAAGATGGTCCACGGACGAGGCGGAATGATGGCCCACCTCGGCACTACAGACATCCTTGAAGTGCTTGATCGCATAGACAGCGGCGACCTGCACGCCACATTGGTGCTCCGCGCTATGTTCTACACCGTCTGCAAGGAGATTGGCGCTATGGCTGCCGCGCTTAAAGGAAATGTCGACGCCATCCTGCTCACCGGCGGTATAGCCCACAGTTCACGCGTCACCGACTTTATGGCGGAGCATATCTCGTTCATAGCCCCTATTTACGTCTATCCGGGCGAAAACGAGCTTCTCTCATTGGCCGAAAACGCTTTAGCCGTAATCCGAGGCGAGCAGAAGGCTAAAATCTACCACTCTGAGGAGTCGGAAGACCCTTCGCAAATCAACAACCGCGACAAGCCTTCAAAGATACGCGATATCCTCGTGGCCGCCATCACGCCACCCTTCACCGGCGAGAAAACTATCAGCGCCATACGCCGCTACATCCGCAGCTGGAACTCCCCGTTCAAGTAATCCCACACACAGTTCTCCCCACCCACTATAACCGACCATTTGAGAGCCGATGGAAAGCCGGCAATTGATACTCTTTCTCATTGAAGTGCTCGGCACACTCGCCTTTGCCATCAGCGGCATCCGATTGGCCGCACGCAAACATTTTGACTGGTTTGGCGCCTACACCATCGGCGTAATCACCGCCATCGGAGGCGGCACTATCCGCGATCTCCTGCTCGGTGCTCCGGTGTTTTGGATGCTCTCTTGGATGTATCTTGCCGTCACAGCACTCGGATTCATCATTGTATGCCTGTTCAAGAAGGTGTTGACATCATCGTCGCGCTCGCTATTTATGTTTGATGCCATTGGATTGGCTCTATTCGTGATTACAGGTATAGAAAAAAGCCTCCTCTACGGATTCCCTATGTGGGTGGCCATAGTGATGGGAATGGTGACAGGCTCATTTGGAGGCATCCTGCGCGATGTGCTCATAAATGAGGAGCCTCTCTTTTTCCGCAAAGATATTTATGCCACAGCATGCCTTGCCGGCGGAATAGCCTATTGGATGGCCTCTCTTGCCGTCGACGAAGCCATTGTCAGCCAAGCTCTATGCGCCCTGACCATACTTCTGCTACGCTGGGGTACCCTACGCTACGGGTGGCACTTGCCTCTGATGCGCGACACCACCGACCCCGACACATCCTCTCTCCAAGACAATGACACAATCAGAGATTGACATCCACTTTATGCGCCTTGCCATCGACGAGGCGATTCGCGCTTTTGAGGCCGACGAAGTGCCCATTGGGTGTGTCATCGTTTCGCCGCGCGGACGTGTGATTGGCCGCGGATATAATCTCACAGAAGCGCTTGCCGATGTCTCGGCCCACGCAGAAATGCAGGCCGTCACAGCCGCGGCGCGCACCCTCGGAGGTAAATATCTGACCGGATGCACACTATATGTAACAGTCGAGCCCTGTCTGATGTGTGCGGGCACCATTGGATGGGCACAGGTGGGGCGTGTGGTCTATGGAGCCGCTGATCCCAAGCGCGGCTACCGCTCCTTTACGGCTGAGCGTTCGCCATTCCATCCTCGCACCGAAGTGACCGCAGGAATTCTGGCCGAAGAGTGTGGCGCGTTAGTAAAGGAATTTTTTAAGCACAAAAGATAACACACACCTCCAATCCGCAACATTTATGAAAAAGAAACTCGTCATATCCACAGGCGCAGGCATCAGTGCCGAGAGCGGCATCACCACCTTCCGCGATGCCGGGGGGCTTTGGGAGAATTATCCCGTTATGGATGTGGCCTCGGCTGATGGCTTTGCGCGCAATCCCGCCCTCATCCACGAATTCTACAACGCACGTAGGCGCCAGCTTTTTGAAGTAGAGCCCAATGCCGCCCACCGTGCCATTGTCGAGTTGGAGCAGTGGTATGACGTCAATGTAATAACCCAGAATGTCGACGACCTTCACGAACGTGCCGGCTCATCATCCGTGCTTCACCTCCACGGCGAACTGATGAAGATTCGCTCCATCCCTCATCCCGAACGCATCTACACTCTTGACCGCCACAACTGCGAAACGACAGTTGATTCGCGCGATGAATATGGCGATCCCGTGCGCCCCCACATAGTTTTCTTCCAGGAAGCAGTGCCCAATATCGAGCCCGCCATCAATCTCGTCAGTGAGGCCGACATCTTTGTGGTAATAGGCACATCGTTAGTGGTCTATCCGGCCGCAGGGCTGCTTGAATTTGTGCGCCGAGGAGTGCCCGTCTACTACATCGACCCCCATCCGGCTCAAGTTCCTGGATGGGTCGATGTCATACCTGAAAAAGCATCTGTGGGGATGGCAAAACTGGTCAAATGCCTGCGCCCGGAGTAAAAACACCTCACACGGCTCCACTTGAGGAGCCGTTGTTATTCGTATAGTAGCGACATAGTGTAGTGAGTCCACAGTTCAGGCAGTCCGGGCGACGGGCTTTGCAGACATAGCGGCCGTGCAGTATAAGCCAATGATGGGCCTTGGGGACTATCTCTGCGGGTATATATTTCATTAAAGCCTTCTCTGTGGCTAATGGCGTGCGTGAGCCCGTAGTGAGCCCGATGCGTTCGCTGACTCGAAACACATGGGTGTCAACCGCCATTGCCGCACGGTCATAGACCACGGCGAGAATCACATTGGCCGTCTTGCGGCCTACTCCGGGGAGGGACATGAGCGAATCAATATCGGCAGGGACCTCTCCCGCAAAGTCATCCACTAATTTACGGGCCATCCCGGCAAGAGATCGGGCTTTATTGTTGGGATATGAGACCGACTTAATATACTGATATATGTCGTCGGGGCTCGCCACCGCCATCTCTGCCGGAGTGGGATACGCTTCAAAAAGTGCGGGCGTGACAAGATTGACCCTCTTGTCTGTGCATTGGGCCGACAGGATTACGGCCACAAGCAGATGGAAAGGAGTGTCATAATTCAACTCGGTTTCGGCCACCGGCATAGCAGCCTCAAACCATTGGAGCACACGCGAGTATCGTTCTTTTACGGTCAATGTGCAGATGTGAATTGGCGCAGGAATCGGACGTCGTTTTCAGAGAACATACGCAGGTCCTTCACCTGATATTTCAGATTGGTGATACGCTCAACGCCCATACCGAGGGCAAAGCCGGAGTATTTCTTGGAGTCGATGCCGCAGGCTTCGAGCACGTTGGGGTCAACCATACCGCATCCGAGGATTTCCACCCATCCTGTGTGTTTGCAGAATGAGCACCCCTTGCCGCCACAAAGATTGCAAGATATATCCATCTCAGCCGAAGGTTCGGTGAAGGGGAAATAGCTTGGACGGAGGCGTATCTTTGTTTCGGGTCCAAACATCTCACGTGCAAAATAGAGGAGCGTTTGGCGGAGGTCGGCAAACGAGACATTTTCATCCACATACAGACCCTCGACCTGGTGGAAGAAGCAGTGAGCGCGAGCCGAGATTGCCTCGTTGCGATAGACACGGCCGGGGCAGAGCACTCGGATGGGGGGCGCTGTTTTTTCCATTACTCTGACCTGGACCGACGATGTGTGGGTGCGGAGCAGCACATCGGGATTGCGCTCAATGAAGAAAGTGTCTTGCATATCGCGCGCAGGGTGGTCATCGGCAAAGTTGAGAGCTGAGAATACGTGCCAATCATCCTCAATCTCAGGGCCTTCAGCTATAGTGAAGCCAAGACGCGAGAAAATGGCTATAATCTCCTCGCGCACTAACGAGAGGGGATGGCGAGTGCCGAGAGGAAAGGGAATGGGAGTGCGAGTGAGGTCAAGGTCGGCGTCAACGGCATCGGCATTCTCAAGAGCCTCGCGCATAGCCGAGAGGCGAGCGGTGGCAGCCTCTTTAAGCTCGTTGAGCTTTTGGCCTAATTCACGTTTCTTCTCAGCCGGCACCGTTCTGAAGTCCTGCATCAGAGCCGAGATGGCACCTTTTTTGCTCAAATATTTGATGCGGAGAGCCTCTACCTCCTGCAGCCCGGCAGCCGTAAGGCTCTCTATTTCAGCTCTAAGCTGATTTATCTTTTCTATCATAATAGTGTGCGGATGACTGTCTATATTTTTTGAATGTGCAAATTTAGTGAAATTTCACTGAAACAGGCGAAAGAGTGGTGATTATTTCTCATCGGCAAAGCGTCCCGGATAATCAATCTTGACGCGCTGATGCGAGAGGGCATACACCACAAGAATTATTCCGGCAATAATAAAGGGGACACTGAGCCATTGCCCCATATTAAGGGCCATATCCTGCTCAAATTCCACTTGCGGATTTTTAATAAACTCTATGAGGAAGCGCGGCAGAAAGATGCCGATAAAGAACACTCCGAAAATCAGTCCGGGACGCTCCACGGCGTTCTTGCGCCAATACATCCACATCAGCAGGGCAAAGAGGGCAAAATAGCAGAGCGCCTCATAGATTTGGGTGGGATGGCAGGCTTGGCCATAATATAGCTGATGCCACTCGGCCGAACGCACAAACATAAAGCCCCAAGGGAGGGTGGTGGCATGGCCGAATATCTCACTGTTGGCAAGGTTGCCCAGACGGATCAACCCGCCCACAAGAGCTATGGGTATCACCAGACGGTCAAATGCCCAGATGGGATTGCGCTTAGTGGTAAAAAATGAGTAGCAGAGCACTCCGAGGATGACACCGATGGTGCCGCCATGGGATGCAAGCCCCCCATGCCACACATATAGAATCTCAACGGGATTCTGGCTGTATTTGTCCCACTCGTAGAAAAACACGTGGCCAAGACGGGCACCGATGATGGTGCCGGCCACTGTCCAAAGCAAAAGCACACCCAGCCATTGCTCGGGGGCTCCCTCTCGGCGATAGATGCGTGATTCAATCTCGTAGCCGATAAGAAATCCCACCATAAAGGCAAG
>JAFLRW010000131.1 GCA_022511285.1 Duncaniella sp. | reverse complement strand
CATCCAGTTCAATATGTTCTGGGCCTATGCCTTGGTCTTAGTATTCCTGTTCGGTATATGGTATATCGATAATGATTCGATTACTAAGGATGTAAGCTTCACCAAGTTTGAAGAATATGTTGAGACCGGCGGCGTGAAAAAAATCACGGTCTTTACTAATACCAACCGTGCCGAAGCTTCTTTGACCGATTCGTTGGCTGCCAAACTTTTCCACGAAAGCCAATACAAAGCCGGCAGTGGCAAAGTTGCAACTATTGTTACAGATATTCCGTCGTCTGACAAGCTGCAGGAGAAAATTGACGAGTGGAAGTCTCAAGGGAAGTTTAAGGGAGAGGTCAACTATGAGAAGGCTTCTGATTACACTTCTATCCTTTGGACTTTCGGACCGATTATCCTACTCGTGGCCTTCTGGTTCTTCATGATGAGGCGTATGAGCGGCGGAGCCGGTTCCGGTGGCCCCGGAGGTGTGTTCAATGTGGGCAAGTCGAAAGCAAAGGTGTTTGAAAACGGCGAGGGCACTAATGTCACTTTCAAGGATGTGGCTGGTCTGGCTGAGGCAAAGACAGAAGTCAAAGAGATTGTTGAGTTCCTTCGCAATCCACAGCGCTACACTGAGATTGGAGCCAAGATTCCAAAAGGAGCCCTTTTGGTTGGCCCTCCGGGAACAGGCAAAACGCTGCTTGCTAAAGCTGTGGCCGGTGAGGCCGGTGTGCCGTTCTTCTCTATGTCAGGTTCTGATTTTGTTGAAATGTTTGTCGGTGTCGGGGCTTCGCGTGTGCGCGACCTTTTCCGCCAGGCACAGGAGAAAGCTCCCTGTATTATTTTCATAGATGAGATTGACGCCGTGGGGCGTGCAAGAGGGAAAAACCCTAATATGGGTGCTAATGATGAGCGTGAGAATACGCTCAATCAGCTCCTTACAGAGATGGATGGCTTTGCCACTAACTCTGGTGTCATTGTGCTTGCCGCCACTAACCGTGCCGATATCCTTGACAAGGCTCTCCTTCGAGCCGGACGCTTTGACCGTCAGATTCAGGTGGATTTGCCGGAACTGCGTGACCGTGTGGAGATTCTTAATGTCCATCTGCGCAATATCAAGCAGGCTGATGATGTCGATGTCGAGATAATTGCCAGACAGACCGCAGGGTTCTCAGGTGCTGATTTGGCCAATGTCTGCAATGAAGCGGCTCTGATTGCCGCGCGTGCTGACAAAAAGTCTGTTGACCGTGATTCATTTATGAAGGCTATTGACCGTATCATCTGTGGTCTTGAACACTCTTCTAAGATTATTTCAGCCGACGAGAAACGCGCTATTTCTATTCACGAAGCGGGCCACGCCACTGTGTCTTGGTTCCTCGAATATTCCGACGAGATGGTCAAAGTCTCAATCGTGCCGCGAGGTATGGCGCTTGGCGCGGCTTGGTATATGCCTGAAGAGCGTCAGATTACACCCCTTCAAGCGCTGCTTGACAGAATGTGTATGGCGCTCGGCGGGCGTGCTGCCGAGGAGGTCGTTCTCGGTCAGGTGTCGACCGGTGCGCTCAACGACCTTGAAAGGGTCACTAAAATGGCTTACGCTATTGTGGTCTACTATGGAATGAGCGAGAAGATTCCCAATGTGTCTTATTATGATTCAACCGGACAGGCCTACGGTTTCTCTAAACCTTATGGAGGCGAACGCGCCACGGCTATTGATGCCGAGGTGTCTCGAATCATTACCGAACAGTATGAACGTGCAAAGGAGATTATCCGCACTCATGCAGATGGTCATGCCAAACTCGCTGAGACTCTTCTCACCAAGGAGGTGATGTATAGCGATGATCTCAAGGCGATTTTTGGCCCGCGCAAATGGAAATCGCGCACTGAGGAGATTATGAAACTCCAGGCGGAGCGCGATGCCGCAAGGGCTAAGTCAGAAGAGGCTGCAAGTGGTGACACCTCCGACGCATCGGGCACCACCGACTCGACCGACTCGACCGACACTCCGGAGACTGCCGTTCCTATTGATAATTATCCCACTCCGCCACCATACAAAGGTTGACGATATTTTGATTTTCTTTTCAAGGGGTAAGGCTCAGGCGCCTTATCCCTTGTGCTGTTCTATCACTGCAGGAAGTTGGCAAGCCAGGCCGAGACCTCTTACTGTCAGATACGTCAGGAAAGCAATCCATAAGGTGTTGTTCCCCTCTGGACATAATGTCATTATAGCGAAAAATATGGCTGAAGCGGCGAAAGTGGTCACAAACATTCTCCGTGTGGCTGTGAGCCCCACAAAGAATCCGTCAAACAGAAACGCTGCCACCGAGACCGGTGGTATTAGAGCCACAAATACTCTCATGTTTCCCACTCCGGCTCTCACTTCAGCCACATCGGTCAGCAGATTGACTGCCGGCATAAGAAACAGCGAGTAAAGCACGCAGAAGGCCACTGCAATCCCTCCGCCCCAACGGCATATGGCCTTCACAGAGGCTAACAGCGCGGGATAATCCTCGGCGCCGGCGCTCTTGCCGCACAATGCTTCACCGCTAAAGGCAAAACCGTCTATGAAATATGAGAATAGCAGGAAAAATTGCATCATAACGGAGTTAATAGCAAGGGTGACATCTCCTAATCGCGCACCATAGGAGGTCACTGCCACTGTCACTATCATTATGCAGCTGGAACGCAGAAACAGTTCGGCACTCACACTGAAGAAGCGCTTTAATCCACCGCTGGCGAGCCCTGTGAGTCCGCACCATAATCTTCGCCCCGCGGCTAATCTGCGCAAGGCCAACAAGGCTATCCCGACACCTATCCAGTTGGCAGCCAAGGTGCCGTATGCCACACCCTCAAAGCCTAATCCTAAGATGAATACTGCTGTAAGCGAGCATATTACATTAATGAGATTGACAGACACGGATACTATCATAGGCAGCACGGTGTTTTGCATTCCTATGAGCCACCCCACTATTGACATAGTCACTAACAGTGCCGGAGCCTCCCAAATGCAAATCTCAAAATAACGAATAGCCAATTCGGCCACTTCAGGCTCGGCACCGATAATATGTTGCAGCAATCCTCCTAAAGGCCGGCTGAGAGCTACTATCATCACTCCGGCCAATAGTGCCAATGTCGCTGAGCGGGATATGACACACGCCAACTGCCGGTTATCCTTGGCTCCGTATGCTTCGGCGGTCATCCCTGTTGTTCCCATACGCAGAAAGCCGAACACCCAAAACACCACATTGAGCATCATCCCTCCGGCTGCAATTGCGGCAATATAGGCTGCTTTCCCGAGATGGCCTGTCACAGCCGTGTCACATAGTCCCAGCAGAGGCACTGTGATATTGCTCGCCACCGCCGGGAGCGCAAGCGCAAGGATGCGTCTGTTTATCGTCTCTTTCTTTTCCATCTATTGTGTGACCACAGCCAATACTCAGGAGCCCGGCGAATATTCTCTTCAAGAAGTCTGTAGTACTCAATGGTGTAGGGATACTCTTCGCCATCCTGAGGCTTCGGATTCATTTCTCTGAATGTCATTGAATAGTGCCCGCGGTGTGTTTTCTCTACGTCGAGAAATACGTATCTTGCCGCTATGCGATTGCCAATGGTCTCCCCACCAACATTATATAGCGTGTCCTGATTCAGAAATTCAGTCCAGTTGTGGTGGCCGCCACCTGTTGGCCGCTGGTCTGCTATAAATCCAATCATAAATGGATTTCCGGTGCTTTTTAATTGCACTATTTGCCTGTATGCGCTGCGCATCGGGATATGCTCTACTCTGAACCGCGACCGAATCCGCAGCATCACCCTATCCATCACTTCGTTTTTCAACGGACGATACAATGTGCCGAGAGTGTGAGGTTGCGCCACATACATCGCTATGGTGGGCACCCACTCCCAGTTGCCGTAATGGCCTAAAAAGAGAATTATAGGCACACCGTCTGCGCCTGTTGCCTCCACAAACTCTGTGTTGTGCAACTCCACTCGTTGCATCATCTCTCGATCGCTTATATGGAGCAGTTTCACTGTTTCCACAATGCAATCGCATAGATGGTGATAAAATCCACACTCTATCCGCTCAATCTCATCCTCGCTTCTATCCGGAAATGCATTTCGCAGATTCCTGCGCACCACTTTGATTCGATAGTGCAGCAATCTGTAAACGACAAAATACATGAAGTCGCTCAGAGCATACAGCACCCGCAGCGGTAATAGCGCAGGCAGATACAGGAGTCCGATTATAAGATAATAATACAACTTTTTCATTTCTCTCACACAATCTCTATCCCTATCCGGCCTGTGATAGCCTCTAATATCTGCCGGCGGCTCTCCTCGGATGCAAAATCGAGGGAGTTAAGGCAGCAGAACAATGCTCCGGCCTTTTCCATCTGCTGTATTTGTTTTTCCACCAATGTGCCGTCGGGCCGAGGCTGTATATAGATATATTTATGGGGTGAGGGTTCTATCCGGCATTTGCCACTCAAGGCCAGAGCTGTGCTTTGCAGGCAATGCACGTTCACGCGACTGGCGCTCCGGAATCGGTGGCGAATATTGTTTTCCATCACTTCAGGATGTTCCTGATAGAATTTTTCAAAGAAACTGCGTAGCATCATCTGAGGGGTATGATTGATGCGCAGAAATCTATTTGACCCTAACACATCGGCTGCATTCAGCATCGTGTCACGAAAACGCAGTTTCTTGTGCCCATCCTTACGTCTGCGCAGGAAGCGCATGAGCCGAGCCGTCACCGTGCTGTGCCAGTATGAATATGAGACTGGAATGCCTGATTCGTCAAAAAAATCCCCCCGGCCCACAGGTGAGATGATTGAAAAGTCATCGTTCATATACACATAGTGCTCCGACAGCCCCGGAATGCGCCAAAGCATAGTCTCGATTGCCACGGAATTAAATGTGGGCAGATACTGTTCGTAGCCACGAAATATAACCGTGTGGTCAACAATCTCAATCGGGGTGCTGTTGTCGGGAAAGTTGTGGGCTACAAAAGCCTCGAGGTGAGGATTCTGCTGATCTGTTACTATGAAAATCTTTCGGACAAACGGCGCGAAACGCAATATCGAACCGATGCAAAACGCAATTTCGCCAACAGAGCGATAGCGTGTCTCTCCCCCCACATCATTGTGGAGGCTCTCACTGCCCGTAGCATATATGAGCCGCTTGCGTCGATGCTCAGGGTCGTTGCCGTCCACCCACGTCACAACAAAATCTATTGGAAACGGTTCTGTAGCCATTACTGTTGCGGGAGTTTGATGCCGAGTCTGGATGTGAGTGTCTCATAGAGGAGTGCGCGCTCTTCGTCAGTGGCCTTGTCCAATGAGTTGAC
>JAFLRW010000130.1 GCA_022511285.1 Duncaniella sp. | reverse complement strand
TAGATGCCGGCATGACCGACCTCATCAGACCCGCCCTCTACCACGCAAGCCACCGCATCGAAAACCTCTCATCCCCAAACGGCGAACTGCATCCCTACGATGTGGTCGGTCCGGTGTGCGAGACGTCAGACACATTCGCCACCGACATATCCCTTCCCGCACTGCGGCGCGGCGACTTCTTAGTCATACGCTCCACAGGGGCCTACGGCGAGGTGATGGCTTCAGAATACAACTGCCGACACCTCCCGTCATCTTATCTTTACGAAAATAATTCTCACTGAAAAATCAAACTCCTACCATAATGTCAGCAAAAGAAAAACAGCAAGAGACTTGGCAAGACGCCGACCCGCTCGAACTTCCGGACAACGCTTTCCGCGAACTTGGCCCGCACGAGAACTATCGCCCTATTATGCATCCCGCCCGGGAATACCCTGAAGTGACCCCCTACTCCGTCTCCATGGGTCTGATTCTTGCGGTAATCTTCAGCGCTGCAGCTGCCTATCTCGGCCTCAAAGTCGGACAAGTATTTGAAGCCGCAATCCCCATTGCCATCATAGCTGTGGGATTCTCAAAATGGCGCAGGAAGGAGAACCCTCTTGGGCAGAACGTGATGATTCAGAGCATCGGAGCTTGCTCGGGAGTCATCGTAGCGGGAGCCATTTTCACCCTCCCGGCTCTGTACATCCTCCAAGCCAAATACCCCGAGATTTCAGTTAATTTCTTCCAGATATTTCTCAGTTCCCTTCTCGGCGGCATACTCGGAATCCTATTTTTCATCCCCTTCCGCAAATATTTCGTAAAGGATATGCACGGAAAATACCCCTTCCCCGAAGCCACTGCCACCACTCAAGTGCTTGCAAGCGGCATCAACAAGGAAGGAGCCGACGATGGCCAAGCCAAAACCCTTGTTGTAGCATCCCTAATTGGCGGCATCTACGACTATATCGTAGAGACATTTGGCTGGTGGGCAGGGACTCTCAACACCTTAGCCACAGGATGGGGGCAGACCCTTGCCGAAAAGACCCGACTGGCTATGAGCTGCAACACCGGAGCGGCAGTCCTCGGATTAGGCTACATCATCGGCCTGCGCTACGCCTTCATAATCTTCGCAGGCTCCCTCTTTGTGTGGTGGGTGCTCATCCCGCTGCTCGGCACCTACGGAGCCCCCGAGATACAAGCTCTCGCTCCTAACGAAATTTTCTCTGACTATGCCCGTATGATAGGCATCGGCGGTATAGCTATGGCCGGTATTATCGGTATTGTCAAGTCGTGGGGGATCATCCGTGACGCCGTAGGCCTTGCCGGACGCGAGCTGAAAGGCAATGCCGACAGCGTCAAGACCGTGCGCTGGCAGACTGACATCTCTATGAAGCATATCGTATTCTTCACAGCCCTTGCCCTTCTGGCTGTACTGATATTCTTCTGGGTAGGCGTCATCAACACCTTCTGGCAAGCTCTTGTGGCTTGGCTCGTCGTCACCGTGATTGCCTTCCTATTCACCACAGTGGCAGCAAACGCCATCGCCATCGTAGGCTCAAACCCCGTTTCAGGCATGACGCTTATGACGCTTATCGTGGCATCGGCCATCTTTGTCGCCATCGGACTGAGCGGAACATCAGGCATCGTTGCCTCAATGGTGATTGGCGGTGTTGTATGCACAGCTCTCTCTATGGCCGGAGGCTTTGTCACGGACCTTAAAGTGGGTTATTGGCTTGGGTCTACTCCTCGCAAGCAGCAACAGTGGAAATTCCTCGGCACTCTCGTCTCTGCAGCCACTGTAGGAGGCGTGATTCTACTCCTCAACAAGGTCTACGGCTTTACCGGCGAAAACGCCCTCGTGGCGCCTCAA
This sequence comes from Duncaniella sp., assembly GCA_022511285.1. Taxonomy (GTDB): domain Bacteria; phylum Bacteroidota; class Bacteroidia; order Bacteroidales; family Muribaculaceae; genus Duncaniella. The sequence continues at coordinate 3,493 of JAFLRW010000130.1, read as the reverse complement.
GCCAATGCTATGGCCAAGGTGATTGAACCACTAATGATGGGAGGCGACACCCCCTGGATTCTTTATATGACCGGAGCCGTCCTCGCACTGCTCCTCAACTGGCTTGGAGTGCCTGCTCTTGCCTTCTGTCTCGGTATGTTTATCCCCCTGTCGCTCAACACTCCGCTCCTTGTTGGTGGCGCCATCTCATGGTTTGTCAGCACACGCTCTTCTGACAAAGCCATCAACGCCGCCCGTATGGACCGTGGCACTCTCATCTCTTCCGGCCTCATCGCCGGTGGTGCGCTGTTTGGCGTCTTTGCGGCATTAACTCGATTCCTCGGATTTGAATACAACTCCGGTATGTCTGTCATAGCAAATCAGTGGGCCGGTCTCGCCGTTTACGCTCTGCTTATAGTATATCTGATATGGGATTCAATGAAAGCCCGCAAGGCATGAACAACCCCCTCCTGCGTCGCAGCCGATTCCGCAGAGTAATCCCCTCGGAATTAGTGGATGAGGTGAAACGATTGGTGCTCACAGCGCAATCGATTGTAATCACCTGCCACGTCAGCCCCGACGGAGACGCTTTAGGCTCAACCACAGCCCTCTGTTCGGTGTTGCGAACGCTCGGCAAGGACGCCACCGTAGTGACTGCCGACTGCCCTCCGCGCTCACTGTCATTCCTGCCCGGCGTGCGTGATATCATCGTAGCCACCCGTCAGACTGAAAAAGCGGAGCGACTCATTGCCTCGGCCGACCTGATTTTCTGCCTTGATTTCAACTGCCTGAAGCGTATCGACCGCCTCGCCCCGTTAGTAGAGGCTTCTGCGGCACGACGAGTGGTTATTGACCATCACACAGCCCCTGAAATTGAAGCTGACGTCCTCATCTCCGACCCCGAGATTTCATCCACCTCTGCCCTGCTCTACCTCTTCCTTTATCAAGCGGGGTGGGCTCGGATGCTCACTCGCAACGCCGCCGCCGACATTTACACCGGTATGATGACTGACACCGGGGGCTTTGCCTACAATTCTAACGACCCCGACCTATACCTCATCATACACGACCTTCTGCGAAAAGGGATTGACAAAGACAATCTCTATAAGCTTGTGATGAACACTTCCTCAGAAAATCGTCTGCGCATTTTAGGCTACGGTCAATATCGAATGCAGGTGATACCTCAACATAAGTTGGGCATCATTATGCTTTCGCGAGCTGAGCTTGACGAATTTGACTACACTAAAGGTGACACCGAGGGCCTCGTCAACACTCCCCTCGCCATCCCCGACGTGACGTGGTCCGTTTTTATGCGCGAAGACTCCGCTGACTTGGTAAAGATTTCTATGCGAAGCAAAGGAGAGTTCCCTGTCAATTTAATCTGTGAAAAACACTTTGGCGGAGGAGGACATATTAACGCTTCCGGCGGCGACTTCCACGGCTCCCTCTCGGATGCCCTAACCTTCCTTCTTTCAATCACAAAAGATTACGATTCATATTTATGAACAAATTATATTTCACCATCGCTATACTCGGCACCATCGCTATCAGCTCCTGCTCCGACACAAAAAGCTATGCCGAGCTGCTGAACGAAGAAAATCAGTGTGTCAACGCCTTCCTGGCTGAACATCGTGTGGAAGACAAAATCCCCGCCGACACCGTATTTGAAGTCGGGCCCACCGCGCCTTACTACAAATTGGACGAGGACGGCAATGTCTATATGCAAGTGCTTGACAAGGGCTCCGACAGCCGTCCGGAGAAAGGCGACAAGGTCTATTTCCGCTATAGGCGCTATAATCTCAATTACTACGATCTCTCAATTGGGCCTGATGCCAACATTTGGACAGGCAATGCCAATAATATGAACAATGACCCGGTCTTCTTCCTGTTCGACGACTATTACACTGCGCAGTCATATCAATTTGGCGAAGGCATTCAGTATCCGATGAAATATCTCGGATATAGCTGTATTGTCAATCTGGTGATTAAGTCTCAGGCCGGTCCTGAGAATGATATGGCACGCGTCACCCCATATCTGTTCAGAATTTCATACCATAAACCAGCATTATAAATCACTCTATATGTCACTGATTAAGTCCATTTCAGGTATTCGCGGCACCATCGGCGGCAAGCCCGGCGATGGCCTTTCGCCTCTTGATATTGTTAAATTCACAGCCGCTTATGCCACATTCATCCGTCGCACATCCTCCAATGGCAGCAACGTCATCGTGGTTGGACGCGATGCACGCCTTAGCGGAGAGATGGTTGACAGCCTTGTCTCGGCCACACTCACTGCTATGGGGTTTGATGTGGTGAACATTGGTCTTGCCTCAACGCCCACCACAGAGATTGCCGTGACGGGTGAAGGGGCGTGCGGAGGCATTATCCTCACTGCTTCCCACAATCCCCTGCAATGGAACGCACTCAAACTCCTCAATGACCGGGGCGAGTTCCTCAACGACGCCCAAGGGAGAGAAGTGCTCCGTATTGCCGACGAGAATGACTTTGAGTTTGTTGAAGTCACAGCCCTCGGCAAAGTATTCAGAAATGAGACATACACACGCCGCCACATTGAGCAGGTACTCGCCCTTGAGCTGGTCGACCGTGAAGCAATTGCTAATGCAAATTTCACTGTAGCTGTTGATGCCGTCAATTCCGTAGGCGGAGTGATAATCCCTCAGTTGCTCCGTGCGCTGGGAGTCAAAAACGTAATTGAACTCAATTGCGACCCCTCAGGAAAATTTGCCCATACTCCCGAGCCCATTCCTCAAAACCTCTCTCAGATCTCCGAACTCATGGCTGATGGACGGGCCGATGTTGGCTTCGTGGTCGACCCTGACGTGGACCGTCTTGCCATCGTGATGGAGAATGGCGAAATGTTTGTCGAGGAATATACCCTTATTTCAATTGCTGATTATGTGCTTTCAAAAACCCCCGGTGCCACCGTCAGCAATCTCAGCTCATCGCGCGGACTCCGCGACGTCACAGAGCGCCACGGATGCACCTACTCGGCAGCTGCGGTAGGCGAAGTCAACGTCACCACTAAAATGAAGGAAATCGGAGCAGTCATTGGCGGTGAAGGCAATGGCGGTGTCATCTACCCTGCCGCTCATTATGGCCGCGACGCTCTCGTCGGCGTGGCTCTTTTCTTGACTCTCCTGGCCAAAAGCGGCAAAAAGGTATCCGAGCTGCGCAAGACATTCCCTGCCTATGAAATAGCCAAAAACAAAATGGAACTCACGCCTGAAATAGATGTCGATGCAATTCTCGAAGCCGTGAAACAACACTTCAAGGGCGAAAAAATTACCGATATTGACGGCGTTAAGATTGACTTTGCCGACTCTTGGGTTCATCTGCGCAAGTCAAACACCGAGCCCATCATACGAATCTACAGCGAGGCCCACACTATGGCTGAGGCTGACCGCCTTGCAGACTCCATCAAGAAGATTATCAACTCTATCATAGCCAAATAATCCTATCACTCCCTTACGATGGGCAGAAAACGTAAAGAACT